>JACRCE010000059.1 GCA_016213015.1 Deltaproteobacteria bacterium
CAAGGAAATCAACAACTTAGAGATTGCCGCGCCCAGCACCACTTTGTTGCACGAAGGAATTTGCCAAGGAACACGCTTTCATAATCCAAAGTGGTGCTGGGCTCGCAATGACAAAATAAGAATTAATCAGAGGTTCCTTAATTTTCGGAGGCAACCTACAAAGGGTTGCCTCCGAATCATCACGGAACCGATAACCATAATGGCATACGAACTCAAACAGGAACTAAAGCTCACGCAAAGTCTCATGATGACGCCGCAGCTTCAGCTTGCGATAAAGCTGTTGCAGTTGTCGAGGCTTGAGCTTTCCGAGGCGGTCAGGCTTGAACTCGAGACCAACCCCGTGTTGGAGACGGCAAACGATTCCGATACAGCTGAACCGTCGGCTGAGGGAGAAGAAACCGACTCGGAGTCGCTGGACGTTCACGACGATTCCGATACAGCCGAACAGGCGTCTGAGAGAGAGCCGGAAAAGCTGGATGTCGACTGGCAGACTTATCTTGAACAGGACAGGTCGAGCGCGGGAGGCGTGGACTTCAGCGTCAGGGATGAGGAAGACGACCCTGTATCGAACATCCCGTCAACTGCTCGCGGTCTTGCCGACCACCTTGTGCGCCAGCTTAATATCAGCGGTCTTGACGCCGATGATACGCGCCTCGGCGAATTCATAATAGGCAATATCGGCGAGGATGGGTATCTGAGGTACGTGGACGCCGAGGGCTTGAGCGACGCCGAGGTGGAGGCGCGGACCTTATCCGAGATGGCGTGCGCAACCGGCGCGGCGACTGAGGCTATCGAGGCGGTTTTGAAGGTCGTCCAGAGGTTTGATCCGATAGGCGTGGGCGCAAGGACGCTAAGGGAGTGCCTGCTGACTCAGGCGATGGAACTGCCGGTAAGGGATACGGTGGCGGAGGAGATAATCTCGTCCCATCTCGACGCGCTTGCGCGCAAGAATTTGAAGTCCATCGCAAAGCAGCTCGGCATTACGGTTGAAGAAGTAGCCCAAGCCGCGCGGGTCATAAACAAGCGCCTGAATCCGTCTCCGGGCGCCGGTTTCGGCGCGGGGGATGAGCGCCAGATAACGCCGGACGTGTACATCCACAAGGTGGGGGACGAGTACGTCATAACGCTCAATGACGACGGGATGCCCAAACTCAAGATAAGCTCGTATTACAAACGGCTTATCTCCGCCGGCGGCGGGGGTATCGAGGCCGAGGCAAAGGGCTATATACAGGAGAGGTTGAGGAGCGCCGCATGGTTCATCAAGAGCGTGCATCAAAGGCAGAGAACCATATACAGGGTCGTCGAGTGCATAGTGAGGTTTCAGAAGGAATTTTTGGACAAGGGGCTTCAATTTCTGAGGCCGCTTGTGCTCAGGGACGTGGCAATGGAGATTGGCGTGCATGAGTCCACCGTGAGCAGGGTGACCTCGAACAAGTACGTCCATACGCCGCGCGGGATATTCGAGCTGAAGTATTTTTTCTCCGCTTCGTGCTCGATGACCGACGGCAGCGACGTAACCGCCGAATACATAAAGTCCAGACTGGGCGAGATTATAAAGGCCGAGGACGCGAAAAATCCTTTGAGCGACATGGAGATCGTGGCGCGGTTGAAGCTCTCCGGCATAGTGCTGGCCAGAAGGACCGCGGCCAAATACAGGGAGTCTTTGGGGGTTTTGCCGTCAAGCAGGAGAAAGAACGCCTATTGAGGCGTTTTTTGAAAAATCAACTATGTGGTCTATATCAGGCTGCCTCTAAAAATTAGAAATTTTTTCCGAGGTCAAGGAAGGACGAAAATAAAAAGCACAGCATATATGCCGATATGTGAGCATTTTTATTTTCGCCCTGACGCAGAGATCGGGAAAAATAGCAATTTTTAGAGGCAGCCATAAAACCGGAGGTCAAAACATGCAGGTTACGGTAACTTTTAGACATATGGATTCGTCCGAGCCGTTGAGAAAGTACGCCCTTGAAAAATCGGAGCGGCTTGCCAAATATCTCTTCGAGCCGATAGACATCCATTGGACCCTGTCGGTCGAGAAGATACGCCACATCGCCGACGCCACGGCGAGCGCGAACGGGGTCGCCATAAAGGCGCAGTGCGACACGCAGGACATGTATTCGGCGATAGACATGGTCATAGACAAGCTGGAAAAGCAGGTAAGGAAGCATAAGGAGAAGGTAAAGGACCATAAGCCCCACGGCGCCGAGAGCGCGAAGGAGGCGCTCGGCGCTCAAGCGGCCGTCCAAGTCGGCGCGAGGCCGAGGATCGTAAAGAAGGAGAACAGGTTCATAAAGCCGATGTCCGTTGAAGAGGCGGCCATGCAGATGGGCGTGGTGGACAACGATTTTCTCGTCTTCACCGATTCGGCGACGAGCCACATAAACGTAATCTACAGGACAAAGGACGGAGAGTACGGCCTTATAGAGGCCCAGATGAAGTAAGCCGGCTCTCACATTTAACCGTATGGTGCTTTCCGACGTTCTTACCGAGGACAACATTATCATTGACCTGAAGGCAAGGGAAAAGGCCGGGATCCTTGATGAGATGGCGCGCGGCGTTGCGTCCAAGGTCTTTGGTCTCGACAAGGGGCGCCTTTTGCAGGCGGTGCTCGACAGGGAAAAACTCGGCACCACGGGTATAGGGCACGGCGTGGCCATACCGCACGGCAAGATAAAGGGGCTTGCCGAGATAAAGGTCTTTTTCGGCAGGAGTCTGTCCGGCGTCGACTTCAACTCCATCGACGGAGCGCCGGTACACCTTTTCTTCATGATAATCGCGCCCCAGAGCGCCGCGGTAACGCACTTGAAGATATTGGCCGGCATCTCCCAGATGCTCAAGAATCAGGAGTGCAGGACAAGGCTCATGCGCGCGGAAAACCCGTCCGATGTGTTTAGGATCATCGTTGAGGCTGACCGGAGAAATGTCGGCGCGTAACGCGCTATAAAGGACGGTTCAGGGTTGAGAGACGGTTGAAAGACGGTTGAGAAGAAGGTTAAAGGCGGTTGAAAGGCGGTTCAAGACAGTTCAAGATTAACCTTGAACTTTTTTTAACCCGGAACCATCTTTAACCATTGTATCTATCGGGGTCATCACATGGGTGTGCCGGTAAAGGAGTTTACAGAGCCTGAACTTGCCGAGAGGCTCGGACTTGAGCTTATAGAAGGCAAGAAGGGCCTCGGCAGGGAGGTTACCACTTCGCGCATCCAAAAGCCCGGGCTTTTGCTTACCGGACTGCTTGAAGAGCTGCACTCGGACAGGGTGCAGATATTCGGCGCCGCGGAGATAGGCTATCTCCTGAGCCTCAAGAAGGAAAAGCTCGAAAGAACCTTTGCGCTCCTTGAAAAGTCGTCTATCCCCGCCATAATCGTTACAAGGAGATTGAACGCGCCGGACGCGCTCATCGCGCTCTGCAGGCAGCGGGACATCCCGCTTTTCAAGACCCGGCTCACCTCGTCGATCGTAATAGACCTGATAACCAAATTTCTGGAGGAGGCCCTCGCGCCGAGCGTCATGTTGCACGGCGTGTTCGTGGACGTGCTCGGCGTGGGCATCCTCATAACGGGAAAGAGCGGCATCGGAAAGAGCGAGTGCGCGCTTGACCTCGTCTCGCGAGGCTACAGGCTGGTCTCGGACGACGTGGTCGTGGTCAAGAAGATGCCGCCGGCGATCCTCTTCGGCACGGCCTCCGACATTATACGCTACCACATGGAGATACGCGGACTCGGTATCGTCAACATAAAAGACCTGTTCGGCATTACGGCCATACGCGAAAAAAAGCAGATGGACATCGTGGTCGAGATGGTCAAGTGGGACTCGGAAGGCGAATATGACAGGTTGGGATTCGAGGAAAACACGCAGGAAATACTCGGCGTAAAGTTGCCGTACATGAAGATACCGGTCTCTTCAGGCAGGAGCGTGGCCACCATCGTGGAGGTCGCGGCGAGGAATCAGATACTCAAGATAATGGGGCATCATTCGGCGAAGAACTTCGAGGCCGATCTGGCGGCTTCGATGAAAAAGGGCGCTCGCAAGCGCAAGTAAAGGCCCTCAATCAAGCGGTAGGCGAGGGGTTACTCTTTGAAAGACATACGGCTTGTGGTGTTGAGCGGCCCTTCGGGGTCAGGCAAAAGCACGGCGATAAAGGCGCTGGAAGACCTTGGGTTTTTCTGCGTGGACAACATGCCGCTCACGCTTCTGCCCAAGTTCATGGCTCTCCTTGCCCAGTCTTATGAGATAACCAAGGTGGCGACGGTCGTGGACGTAAGGGAGAGGGAGTTTCTAAAGTCCTTTGCGCCGGTATTCGCGGAGCTTAAGAGCGCCGAGTGCAGGGTTGAGCTAATCTATCTGGAGGCCACGGACGAGGCGCTGGCAAGGAGGTTCTCAGAGACGAGGAGGAGGCATCCACTTGCCCTGTCGGAAAGTCCGCTGGAGGGCATAACGCGGGAGAGGGAGTTGTTGAACGAGGTAAAGAGCCACGCCGACAAGGTGATTGACACGACCGAGTACAACGTTCATCAGCTTACGGGATATATAAAGGAGTTGTTTTCATTGCCCATCGCGCCCGCGAAGATGATGGTCAATATAATATCGTTCGGCTATCGCTGGGGCATACCGGCGGACGCGGACATCGTTATGGATATAAGATTCCTGCCGAACCCTTTTTTCGTAAATTCTCTGAAGTTGCTTGACGGGACCGACGAGGCCGTGAAGGAGTTCGTAAGCTCAAGGGATGAAACCAAAGAATTTTTTAAAAGGATGCGGGAGTTCATCGCATATCTCGTGCCGCTTTACCTTAAAGAAGGCAAGTCGTACCTTACCATAGCCATCGGGTGCACCGGCGGAAAGCACAGGTCGGTGGCGCTGGCCGACATGCTCGCTGGCACGCTCGATTCGCGGATAACCGCCGCGCGCGTGAGGCACAGGGATATATCAAAGTCGTAGGGTCTCTCTTTTACGGGTGCGAACATGGTCGGAGGCATAATAGTAACGCACGGCTCTCTTGCGGCCTCGCTCAAGGAGGCGGCCGAGTCCATCGCCGGACCAATGGATAACGTGCGCGTCGTATCGGTTATAGCGCAGGACGCCACGGAAGACATAAGGGCGCGAATCGTCGTTGCGATCAAAGAGGCCGATTCGGGCGCCGGCGTCATCATATTTACGGACATGTTCGGAGGCACTCCGACGAATATATCGCTTTCGTTTCTTGAGGCCGGAAGGGTGGAGGTCATAACCGGCGTGAACCTTCCGATGCTCCTCAAGTTCATCGGCCACCGCGCTGACAAACCGCTTGACGAACTGGCCCGTCTTTTAAGGGAGTACGGGAGATCGAGCATCGTGCTTGCGGCAGATATGCTGAAGGAAAAGAAGTAGGCTAAGCAGGCCGCCTCAAGCCGCGCATCTGCTTTGTTGTCCCCCGCTAAATACACGCGATGGCAGGCTCGTCGCTCAGAACTGCGCCCAGCACCACTTTGTTGCACGAGGCAATTTGTAAAGCAACATATTTTCGTAATCCAAAGTGGTGCTGGGCTCGCATCTGCACCTTTTGTAAAATCATGCCGTCGTTACGCCGGCATGATTTTATCGGCAAGGATTAGAAGATGCCTCTTTTAAGCTCGCCTTGTTGCGAAGAAGTCGGCGAGCAACCGATGAGCGGCCTTTGGCATTTTTGGTTTTTAGCAGCCTGTTAGGAGTTTGATTCGCATGGTGATGCTCGTTCGCGTTGACGACAGGCTGCTTCACGGCCAGATAATATGCTCGTGGGTGCCGTATCTGAAGGCCGATTCTCTTATCGTCTGTTCGGATGAGGCCGCCTCGGACAAGCTGCTTGCCGGGATTATGAGCGAATGCGCCTCGGACGGCCTGTCGGTTTACGTCGACAGGGTTGACGACGCGGTAAGACGGATGCGTCAAGCGCAAGGAAACGGCGGACGCACCATACTTGTGGTCGGCGCGTTGAAGGACGCCGTCAGGGTCTATGACGCGGGGGTCGTCTTTTCATCCCTGAACATAGGCAACGTGCATCATGAGGAAAACGGCAGGCGCATAACGCAGTCCGTTATCATCGACGACGAAGACGAGGCGATGATACAAAGGCTCGCGGACAGGGGAGTCAAGATAGACATACGCGACGTGCCGACGCGCCAAGCCGTGGAATATAGTCCGGCGCCTGATGCCAAGGGGCAAGGGTTGCCGTAATGGAGAGGATTATAATGCCGGAAGAGACCGTGGAGAAAAAGTTTACGATAAGGAACAAGCTCGGATTGCATGCGCGGGCGGCTTCGCTGTTCGTCCAGATTGCTGTCAGGTTCGCCTCCGACATAGTCGTGGAAAAGAACGGTCAGCAGGTCAACGGCAAGAGCATAATGGGCATACTGATTCTGGCGGCGGCCAAAGGCACTCATATACTCATACGCGCAAGCGGACAAGACGCCCAAGGCGCCGTCGCCTCGCTCGGCGAACTGGTGGATAACGGTTTCGGGGAAGATTGATGGAACACCTCGTTACAGAGGCTAAAAAACAGGTCGTCCTGATGAAGGGCATAGGCGTATCCGCCGGGATCGTCATCGGGCGGGTCTATGTCCTTGAGAGGGGCGTCGTGGAACCGGCGCAGTTCTGCTGCGTCGACCCGGGGCACACCGACGCGGAGATAGAACGGCTTAAGGCCGCTTTCAAGGAGTCGAGGGATCAACTTACCCGCATCCGCAAAAAGATGGAGGATGACCGGCTCGGCAAGGAGCATATCCGTATCATTGACGCGCATCTGATGATACTCAAGGATAATATGCTCATAAACGACACGATCAAGGTTATAAAAAAGGAGCGCGTCGGCGCCGAGTGGGCGCTTCATACCGTGCTCAAGGAGCTGATGGACTACTTCACGAAGATCGACGACGTGTATCTGCGCGAGCGGTCAAGCGACGTGGAACACATAGTCAACAGGGTGATGATAAACCTGACCGGCTCGAAGCACGAGAGCGTTACGGATTTGAAGTCTCCGGCCATCGTCGTGGCGCGCGACCTGACGCCCGCCGATACCGCGCAGATGGTAAAGGGCATGGTGCTGGGTTTTCTTACCGACGTCGGCGGCAGGACGTCGCATACCGCGATAATGGCGCGTTCCATCGAGATACCGGCGGTGGTGGGGTTGGAGAACGTTACGCGCAGGGCCGAAACCGGCGACGTGGCCATCATAGACGGGTCAACCGGCACCGTCATCATCAACCCGTCGGAGAGCGTAACCGACGTCTATAGAAAACGCAAGGAGAAGTACGAGGCATACGGCAGGACGCTTCTTCATTATAAGGATCTGCCGTGCGAGACCACGGACGGCCGCAGGATACGGCTCATGGGAAATCTTGAGATTGCCGAGGAGCTTGACGCGCTGATGGAGCACGGCGTCGAGGGCATCGGACTGTACAGGACGGAGTTTTTGTATCTGAACCGGAAGGACATGCCGTCCGAGGCCGAGCAGTTGAAGGCATACGCGAAGGTGGTAAAGACGTTTGCCGGGCGCCCGGTCGTCATCCGCACGCTCGACGTAGGCGCGGACAAGGTCATCCCTCTGCACGACAGCGCCAAGGAGAATAATCCGGCAATGGGGCTTCGCGCCATCAGATACAGCCTCAGAAACCCGGACATCTTCAATACCCAGCTTCGCGCCGCTCTGAGGGCGAGCGCCCTCGGCAAGGTGAAGATCATGTTCCCGATGATCTCAGGCATGGAGGAGTTGAGGCAGGCAAAGGGCGCGCTTGAGGAGGCAAAGGCCCAGCTTCGCTCCGAGGGCAAGGCCTTTGACGAGTCCATCGAGGTCGGCGCCATGATAGAGGTTCCTTCGTCGGCGGTAATAGCCGACTTGATCGTCAAGGAGGTGGACTTCATCTCCATAGGCACAAACGACCTGTTGCAGTACTCGCTCGCTATAGACAGGGTCAATGAGCACGTGGCGTATCTTTACGAGCCTTTTCATCCGGCGGTGCTGAGGATGATAAAGAACGTCGCCGAGGCCGCGAACAAGGCGGGAATAAGCGTAGGCGTGTGCGGCGAGATGGCCGGCGAGCCCGCGTACGCATATATCCTCGCGGGCTTCGGGGTCGACCAGTTGAGCATGAACGCATTTTCCGTCCTGCGCGTAAAGAGGTTTCTGCGCGGCGCGTCTTACGCCGAGGCGGGCAAGCTCTGCAAGGCCATCAGCGGATTCGCCACCGCCACTGAGGTGGAAGGCTACCTGAACGCGGCCCTGCCGGAACTGTACAGGGAGGAGTTTTAGCGTGGCCGTAAACAAGACTTGTATGGGCAACACATAGTATTCGCAAGCCAGTCTGTCCATTCCCTATTAAAGTTCTTTTACCTACCGTTCTTTTAAGAAAGGTAGGTAAAAATCGTTTGACATTTTGTCGGAAAGCATTGATAATAGATAATTCGTTTCTCCGGCTGACGAGACAGACGCTGCTTAATATATGATCTGACAAGGAGGATGTTGAACAATGGGAATGAGGGAGTTTCTTTTTACGTCGGAATCGGTTACAGAGGGCCATCCCGACAAGGTGGCAGACCAGATATCCGACTCGGTGCTTGACGCTATATTGAAGGAAGACCCCAAGAGCAGGGTGGCGTGCGAAACGCTCGTTACAACCGGCCTTGCGCTTATCGCCGGAGAGATAACCACGAACGCGAGGCTTGACTATCAGGAGATAGTAAGGGGCGCCATCAAGGACATAGGCTACACCGATTCTTCGATGGGTTTCGACTACAAGACCTGCGCCGTGGTCGTTACGCTCGACAGGCAGTCTCCCGACATCGCGATGGGGGTCGACAGCTCTGCGTCAAAGGAACAGGGCGCCGGGGATCAGGGCTTGATGTTCGGATATGCCTGCGACCATACGCCTGAGCTTATGCCCATGCCGATAGCGCTCGCGCACAAGATAACCGCAAAGCTCTCGGACGTGAGAAAAAAGGGCAAGCTCCCGTTTTTGAGGCCTGACGGCAAGAGTCAGGTTACGGTAAGATATGAAAACGACAGGCCGGTTGCGGTGGACACCGTCGTGGTTTCAAGTCAGCACAGCCCTGACGTGAAGCATAAAGTCCTTAAAGAGGCCATCATCGAGGACGTGATAAAGAAGGTCGTCCCGGCAAAGCTCCTTTCCTCAAAGACCAAGTATCATATAAACCCGACAGGCAAGTTCGTGGTGGGCGGCCCGCACGGCGACTGCGGACTTACAGGCAGGAAGATCATCGTAGACACTTACGGCGGGCATGGCAGCCACGGCGGCGGCGCATTCTCAGGCAAGGACCCGTCAAAGGTTGACAGGAGCGCCTCCTACATGGCGCGGTACGTCGCAAAGAACATCGTGGCGGCCGGACTCGCGAGGGAGTGCGAGGTTCAGCTTGCCTATGCGATAGGCGTTGCCGAACCGGTATCGGTCATGGTGGATACCTTCGGGACTGAAAAGATTGCCGTCGAGGACATCGAGACGCTCATAAGGGAGAACTTCAGCATGAAGCCCGCGGCGATAATCAGCCATCTGAATCTGCTCCGTCCGATATACAGGGCAACCGCGGCTTACGGACACTTCGGCAGGAGCGGCGAGGGCTTTACGTGGGAGTCCACGGACAAGGCCGCAGTATTGAAGAAGGCGGCGGGTATATAACAGGGTGTATTGATTAGCTGTTCTTTTGACGCCGCCACCCGCTTAATGGTGCGGCGTCAGTTGTTTTACCACGGAAAAATATCAATCATAATGGAGGAGAGATGAACCATCACATTAAGGATATCGGTCTTGCCGGAACGGGCAAGAAGCGCATTGACTGGGCTGAGTTGGACATGCCCGTGCTCAGGAAGGTCAAGGAGAATTTCGCTAAGAAGAAGCCGTTGAAGGGAACAAAGATCGCCGCGTGTCTGCACGTTACGACCGAGACGGCAAATCTAATGATAACGCTCAAGGCCGGCGGCGCGGACATTACGCTGTGCGCCTCGAACCCGCTCAGCACTCAGGACGACGTGGCCGCATCCCTCGTAAAGGACTTCAAGATTCCGGTCTACGCGATAAAGGGAGAGGACAACAAGACCTATTACAAACACTTAAACGCCTGCCTCGACACCAGACCCAACATCACGATGGACGACGGGGCAGACCTCGTGTCGCTCCTTCACACGGACAGAAAGTCGCTCGTTGACAACGTGCTCGGCTCGACCGAGGAGACGACCACCGGCGTCATAAGGCTCAGGAGCCTTGCGGCCAACAAGATATTGAAGTTCCCGGTCATCGCGGTCAACGACGCCTCCACGAAACATTTCTTCGACAACCGTTACGGCACGGGTCAATCCACGCTCGACGGCATACTGCGCGCAACGAACAGGTTGTTCGCCGGTTCGACCTTTGTCGTGTGCGGCTACGGCTGGTGCGGCAAGGGCGTTGCGATGAGGGCCAAGGGCATGGGCGCAAACGTGGTCGTTACCGAGATAGACCCATTGAAGGCGCTTGAGGCGGTCATGGACGGCTTCAGGGTAATGCCCATAGCCGAGGCCGCCAAGATAGGCGACATGTTCTGCACCGTTACGGGCAACCTTAACGTAATCAGGAAGGATCACTTCCTCAAGATGAAGGACGGCGTGCTCGTCTGCAACTCAGGCCATTTCAACGTCGAGCTTGACCTCGTGGGCCTTGAGGCGGCAAGCAAGGGCAAGAAGATCGTAAGGGAGTTCGTCGAGGAGTACACTATGCCGAGCGGCAAAAAGGTCTGCGTGCTCGGAGAGGGCAGGCTCATCAATCTGGCCTCGGCAGAGGGGCATCCTGCCTCGGTCATGGACATGAGCTTTGCCAATCAGGCGCTTGCCGCCGACTTCCTCGTCAAGAAGAGCAAGACCTTGGACAAGCAGGTCTACACGGTTCCAGAGGAGATCGATAAAGAGATTGCAAGATTGAAGCTCTCTTCTCTCGGCATGAAGATAGACACGCTCACCGCCGAACAGAGCAAGTACCTTGCCTCGTGGGAGCACGGGACGTAAGAGTGTTTGTGGGTTTAGACCGATAACGGGCAAAGGGGGCGGATTTGAACCGCCCCCTTTTTACTTGGAGACCTTTGCATAAGTCGAAAAGCAAAGGTCGCACGTGTCATTCTCGCTCCGCGAAGCAATCTCGTCTCTTTGTAAATCAGCGAGTTACGAGATTGCCACGTCGCAAGAAACCGCTCCTCGCAATGACAAGCACGTTCTTTATTGCGGTTATGCAAAGGTCTCTTTTACTTGTGGCAACGGAAGGAGACGCCCATGAAGAATTTTTTGCTTGACATTACTTAAAAAATAAGATAGTTGACTATGCAACAGACTTACTGTAAGGGTTCATCAATATGGATATGCATCCAGCAACTACTATGATTGGCGCAGAGCTTGCAAGGCAGGCAGGCAGGCAGGCAGTATGGCGCTTTAACGACAACCGGTTTTTTTTCATTCAAAAAAGGACAGGCCATGAGATGGCCTGTCCTTTTTTGTTTTGGTGATCGAGGTTTTGTATAGTCATAACATTCTGAAGTGAGTAGTGATTTGATCTTCCCCCGATTTAGTGGACACACGGTTAAGCTGCCTTAGCTTGTTCGAACGCCTGCGGAGAGATATTCCCAAGCGTCGAGTGTCTTCTTGTCCGGTTATAGAACGCCTCTATGTATTCGAATATCCCGCTTTGCGCCTGAGCCCTTGTCTTGAATCTTTCAAAATAAACATACTCCGTCTTCAGCGTGTGGAAGAAACTCTCGGCAACGGCGTTGTCATAGCAGTCGCCCTTGGCGCTCATGCTCTGCAGTATGTCGTGCCTTGATAATGCTCCGCGGAAAGCGTCGCTCGCATACTGGCTGCCGCGATCCGAATGCACGATGAGTTCGGGAGCAGGCTTGCGCTTCCATACGGCCTGATTAAGAGCCCTTATGACAAGCTCCGAGGTAATCCTGTCTCCCATGGCCCAGCCGACTATCCGGCGTGAAAACAGGTCAAGCACCG
Organism: Deltaproteobacteria bacterium; assembly: GCA_016213015.1. Lineage (GTDB taxonomy): Bacteria > Desulfobacterota > GWC2-55-46 > GWC2-55-46 > GWC2-55-46 > JACRCE01. The sequence continues at coordinate 11,990 of JACRCE010000059.1, forward strand.
TGGCCAGATACAGCCAGCCTTCGTAAGTCCACACATACGTTATATCCGAGACCCATATCTTATCCGGCCTTTCAGCCGTAAACCGCTTCTTAAGCAGGTTCGGGGCCACGGGCAGGCAATGCCTTGAATTGGTCGTCGCCTTGAACCTGCGCTTGGTTCTGGCCGCTATGCCGTTTATCCGCATCAGCCTTGCTACGCGGTTTTCGCCGCATACATGGCCTCTTTCCCGCATGTCAGTCGTTATACGAGGGCTTCCGTAGGCGACTCGTCCGGTCTTGTAAGACTTCCTGATCTCCTCCAGCAAACGTTCGTTGGCTTTGCTTCGTATGCCGCCGCCTTGCTTAACATGCGCGTAATAACCGCTCCTTGAAACCCCTAAAACAAGGCACATCTTCGCCACCGGATGACAGGAGCGTTCTCTGCCGATAAACTCATACTTCATCAGCGGCGTTTTGAGAAGATGGCCAACGCTTTTTTTAGTATGACATGGTCCTCTTTAAGACTCTCGTTCTCCCTGCGCAACCGCCTCAACTCTTCTTCATCCGGCTTCAAGCGCCCCTTGCCCGGAAAACTCCCTGCGGGATCATCCGAATACTGATCCTTCCACCGGCGCAGAAGGTTCTCGTGAACATCAAGGCTTCTTGCTGCCTCAGCAACCGGCCGCCCTCCCTCGGTAATCAGCCGCACGGCCTCAAGCTTGAACTCCCTGTCAAACTTACGGTATCTCCTCGTCCCTTCCATCCTCCACCTCCGAGTTTTAGTCTTATAACATCAACTCTTCGGTGTGTCCACATAAACGGGGGAAGGGCA
>JACRCE010000060.1 GCA_016213015.1 Deltaproteobacteria bacterium
ATTCTTATTTTGTCATTGCGAGCCCAGCACCACTTTGGATTACGAAAGCATGTTGTTTGACAAATCTCCTCGTGCAACAAAGTGGTGCTGGGCGCGGCAATCTCTAAGTTGTTGATTTCCTTGAAGACGAGATTGCTTCGCGTTGCTCGCAATGACGTGTTAGTGAATTAATCAGAGCTTCCCTAAAAATAAAAAGGAGGATATGTTCATGTCAGAGGCGTTTGTTCAGAATGAAGCCCCGCAGTTCGCGGCGCAGGCGGTTATGCCGGATGGAAGTTTCAAGGAGGTAAAGCTTTCCGACTACAAGGGCAGGTATGTGGCGCTGTTCTTCTATCCGCTCGACTTCACCTTTGTTTGTCCGACCGAGATAATCGCGTTCTCCGACAGGATAAAGGAGTTTAGCTCAAGGGATACGGATGTCGTGGGCGTGTCGGTTGACAGCCACTTTTCCCACCTTGCGTGGAGGAACACGCCGAGGAAGAAGGGCGGCCTCGGAGAGATAACCTATCCGCTGGCGGCCGATCTGGACAAGAGCATCAGCAGGAGCTACGGCGTACTGCTTGAAAAGCCGGGCATCGCGCTGAGGGGGCTTTTCCTTATAGACAAGACCGGCAAGATTCGCCATATCACCATCAACGACCTGCCGCTCGGCAGAAACGTGGACGAGGTGTTGAGGCTTATAGACGCGCTTCAGTTCAACGAAAAGCACGGCGAGGTCTGCCCGGCCAACTGGAAAAAGGGCGAGGACGGGATGAAGGCCACTCAGGCGGGGTTGGAAAAGTACGCATCAGCGCATTTCTAAGCGGTATGCGGGAGGCGGGAAGGCCGCCGGTAAAAGCGGCCTTCCATTGCCGCATTATTTTCATACAGGGGATTCGATATGGCGACAGCATGTTTACAGGAACAGACGACGCTCAATGGCGATGGAAGTCCTTATGCGGATTCCAACCGGCCCGGCGCGGACTCCGTCAGTTATTATTTTTCGGACATACGCAGGTTCACCCTCCTCAGCCGGTCCGAGGAGCGGCTTCTTGCGAAGGGAATAGAGCGCGGCGAAAAAGAGGCGAGGAGCAGGATGATAGAGGCCAACCTCCGCCTTGTCGTCAGCATCGCCAAGCGATACGTCAACAGAGGGCTTCCCATTCAGGACCTCATCGAAGAGGGCAACATCGGCCTCATCAAGGCGGTCGAGCGGTTCAGATCCTCCAAGGGATGCAGGTTTTCGACTTACGCGACCTATTGGATACGCCAGGCCATCGACAGGGCCATAGCGAATCAGGCCAATACCGTCAGGCTGCCGATACACGTCTCCACGGACATGGCGAAATTGACGCGCGCGTTCAGGGAACTTACGGCTTCCCTTAACCGCGAGCCGAGCGTGGTCGAGCTTTCCGTAAAAACCGGACTATCCGGCAGGTACGTTCAGAAATTGAATAAGATAACGAGGAAGGATGCCCTCTCACTCGATGCGGAGAGTGACCCATTAAGCGGCATAACGCTCATGGACAAGATTGCAGATGCGTCGGCCCTGCAGCCCATGGAGCTTATAAGCAGGGCGGGAAGCGCAAAAAAACTCTACGAATGGCTTGATATGCTTGAAGCGACCGAGGCGGGCGTCATCCGTCTGCGTTTCGGCCTTGACGAGGACAAGCCGAGGACGCTTGAGTCCGTGGGCGCCCGGTACGGCATAACGCGGGAGCGCGTCCGGCAGATAGAAAACAAGGCGCTCGGCAAATTGAAGAAGATGTTTGAAAAAATGGACATGGAATTGAGCGACGCGGTCTGAACGCATCGCCTCGTATCATAGGCGTAGTTTATACAGGCTTATCTAAAAATCCCTCCTAACCATCCGCGCAGTTTCCCTTCTCGATCTTGCCATTATCCTATCCGGGCGGTTCAATGACCGTCCGGATAGTCCTTTCTCTTTTCACCCGTAATGCTTTCTGTTATACTGTTGCGACAGATGGCGCGTAAAAGATCACATCGGATACCGGCTCAGCCGGAGCCGTCGGAGGGCGCGGCCCGCGCCGCAACGAACATCTCCATCGTCCTTGTCGAGCCTCAGAGTTCGGGCAACGTGGGGTCGGTCGCAAGGGCAATGAAGAACACGGGTTTAACTAACCTCGTGCTCATCAACCCGTGCGACTATAGAAATAACGAATCATACTCCTTTGCCTGCAAGGCCGATGACGTGCTCCTTGCCGCCCGGCGCGCAGCGACGCTGGATGAATACTTAAAGGACGACGGCGTCGTAGTCGGCACCACGCGCCGTCCGGGGAGACTCCGTTATCCTGCGCTTACATTGATCGAGGCCGTGCCGAAACTGCTTGAACTCGCCGTTGAAAACAGGGTGTCCATACTCTTCGGCAGGGAGGATCGCGGCCTTGAAAACCACGAGGTAGCGCTTTGCGACATGCTCGTGGAAATACCCACTCACGAGAATTATCCGTCCCTTAACCTGTCGCACGCTGTCTTTATCGTATGTCATCATCTTTTCATGTCTCTGGGCGATGAAAGATGCGGCATCAAAGCGGCTCCGAGGATAGAGGTTGAAAAGATGTACGTTCACATGGAAGAAACCTTCCGTGGATTGGGCTACGGCGATAAGGGCGGCGAGTACCTGCTTACGTCTATACTCAGGGGCTTTAAGAAACTCTTCGGCAGGTCGTCCCTGATGCAAAAAGAGGTAAACATGTTAAGGGGCATATTCACGCAGATACAACAAAGGATAGGCCGATAACCTTTCCGGCGTTTTTTCTTGACTCTATCGTTTTTTGGATGTAGAGTTGTTTTGCTGGCGGATTGACATGTGCTGATCAGGAGGTTTTTCGGACAAGATAAAAAATACGAATATTCGCTGTCATGGTTATGCCTTGAGCGCGCCTCAAGGCATTGAAAAGGGAATCCCGTAATCGAATCGGGAGCGGACCCGCCACTGTAAACGGTACGAAATCTTTAATCGCCACTGGCCTATAGGTTAAATAGCGCCGGGAAGGCAAAGAGAGTAGGCTACGACCGTGAGCCAGGAGACCTGCCATTGACGGCCCTCACGTAATCTTCGAAGGTAAAGAAGGTGGGGATAAGGACAGGTACTGCCGCCTCCTTTTCCATTTCGCCTCCCTTCACTTTTGCGTGAAGGGAGGTTTTTATTTTTCACACTTGACGCAACGAGGAGAAAAACGATGCTTGATTCGATGACAAAGCCAACGGATAAAAAGGCCGTTCTGTTGTTGGGGCATGGCAGCAAGTTGAATGAGGCCAACGAGACGCTCTGTAGAATAGCGGCCTCAATCGAGGCCAGAGGAGGGTACGGTTGCGTCCAGCCCGCCTTTTTGCAGTTGAAGGAGCCTGATTTTCAGGAGGCGATCGCTATGATGGTGTCAAAGGGTTTTTATGACATCGTTGTGATGCCGTATTTTCTATACCCCGGAGCGCACGTAACAAAGGACATCCCGGCTGAGATGGAGGTCGCGGCAAAGGGGCATCCGGGACTCAAGTTTACGATGGCCGGGAACCTCGGCTTCCATGACGCGCTCGTTGACTTGACCAGACAGCGGATAGAGGAGTCGCTGGGTAATGGAGCGCCACGCGCCGCTTCTCCGAAACCGTTGGTTCAGCACCCGATAGAAAAGGAAAGCTTCCGCATAATAGACGAGACGCTCTCAATCGGACAGGGCGTACAGGGCGCAGCCATGCCTTTCAGCGCCCTTGAACTGCCGGTTGTAAGGCGCGTCATACACACCACCGCGGACTTTGAGTACAAAGACCTCTTGCGGTTCAGCGGCAAAGGGTTAGAGGCGGGATTGAATGCGCTTGCCCGTGGATGCAGCATAGTAACCGACGTGAAGATGGTGGACGCGGGCGTATCAAGGCAATATCTTGAGCGTTTCGGCTCAAAGGTTTTCTGCTTTTCTTCCGACGCGGACGTTCAGCGCGTTGCCCGCGTCGAAGGCATTACAAAGACTGCGGCCTCCATGCGAAAGGCCGCCGGGTTTCTTGACGGAGGCATCGCGGCCATAGGCAATGCGCCCACGGCCCTTATGGAGCTATTGAGGCTGGTCAAGGAAGGCAAGGCGCGCCCGGCGTTGATAATAGGCGTCCCTGTCGGCTTTGTAGGCGCACAAGAGGCAAAGGAGAGCCTCATGGCCTCTGGCTTGGAATACATAGCCGTCGCGGGAAGAAAGGGCGGCTCTCCGGTTGCCGCGGCCATTGTCAACGCCCTTGCCATAACCGCTTCAAAGGAGTCTTGAGTTGCACATACCCGACGGATACCTAAGCCCTAAGACGTGCGGCTTATTTTTCGCGGCCATGCTTCCGGTCTGGTATGCGGCCTCGCGTTGGACCATGCGCAGCCCGGGCTTCAAGGGGTTTCCGCTCCTTGCGCTCGGCGCGGCCTTCAGCTTTATTATAATGATGTTCAACGTCCCTATTCCGGGCGGGTCCAGCGGCCACATGACCGGCACGGTCGTATTGGGGATAGTCCTCGGGCCGTGGGCCGCGCTGATAGCCGGATCCATTACGCTTGCGCTTCAGGCGCTGCTCTTCGGAGACGGCGGCATACTCGCCTTTGGAGCCAACAGCTTCAATATGGCGCTCATAATGAGTTTTTCAGGTTTTTACATCTACAAAGCATTGTCTTTCGGAACCCCGGGCAGGGTCAGGGGCATCGTTGCCCCGGCCGTTGCCGGTTACGTCGCCATCAACCTTTGTGCCTTTGCAACGGCGCTTGAGCTTGGGGCGCAACCGATAATCGCCGTGGACCCTCAAGGCGTTCCGCTCTATGCGCCGTATTCGCTGGCGATTACCGTGCCTGCCATGATGATACCGCATCTTTTGTTTTTCGGCCCCATAGAGGCATTGGGCACGGCCCTTGTGTTGAGTTATGTGCGGAAGCAGGAGATAACGAGGCATGAAAATGCCGCCTATGGCGGGATTTCAACGCTTATGGTCGGTTTGCTCGTGCTTATACTATTGACGCCCATCGGTCTTATCGCGTCAGGCACGCCCTGGGGCGAATGGAGCGTTGCCGAGTTTTCCGGCCTCACCGGTTTTGTACCGGCGGGCATGGCAAGGTTGGGCGAGATGTGGCCGGGTCTTGCGCCTGATTACGGTCAGGCCGGTCAGGCGAGCGTTCTTGTGAAGGCCGGTTATTACGTGCTTTCGGCGATCGCGGGCAGCGCGATAATCGTTTTTGCAATATACCTGTGGGGTAGGTTATGCCGCCGCTGAACGGAGCGCCATCGTGGTTCAAGGAGGCAAGGGAAACGCCATGTCCCGTGCATGCCGCCGGAAGGGGAAGGCATCATGCCCGCGGTTACGTTGACAGAAGCCTTGACAACATAACCTCCTTTACGAAGCGGCTGATTGCAATGGATAACGGCACAGGCGGGCGCGGGGCGCTCCAGTCGATAGAGCCTTCGGCGCGTCTTTTCGGGCTTTTGGCAATAGCCCTGGCCGCGGCTATAACCGCTCATTCAATCGTTCTCGGCCTGATAATCCTTGCAACGGCCATGCTCGCGCTGGGCTCAAGGGTCGGCCTTGTCGAACTCGTGAAACGGACCGCGCCGTCCGCGGTCTTTGCCTTTATTATGATGACGCCCGCGTTTTTGGGCTTTATCTTTCCGGGAGAGGAAACGCTTCCAATGGGGCCGAGCGCATACAAGACCGCGCTGACCTCGTCTCAGGCCGCATACGGGGCTCCCAGCGTCTTCTTTTTTGTTTCAAGGGTGGTTGCGGTGGTGTCTCTTGCCGCGCTCCTCTCGTTGACCACGACACCTGGCGCCCTTTTCAACGGCCTCAAGCGGCTTAAGGTTCCACCGCTGTTCGTGGCAACGCTTTTTATGACATTCAGGTACCTGTTCATACTGCTGACAATTGCCGAGGACGCGGCGCTGGCCGGAAAGTCCCGGACAATAGGCCGCGCCGATACGGCGTCTTCCCGGCGCTGGTTCGCCTCAAGGGCCGCGTTGATACTGAAAAAGGCGATGAATACGGCGGACGAGGTCGGCATGGCAATGGCCTCAAGGGGTTTTACCGGAACCTTCAAGACCTTTACCGGGCCTCCCCTTGTGGGACGCGATTATCTGTGGATAGGTTTTTCGCTGTTCGTCTTCTTCATTTCATTGGGGTTTTAGATGGACCTAGTTTACAGATTGGATAAGGTAAGTTACTCCTACGGGGCGTCAAAGGCGCTCGACGAGGTGAGTTTTTCCGTCTCACGCGGGGGAAGCCTTGCGATACTCGGGTCCAACGGCAGCGGCAAGTCAACGCTTCTCAAGATTATGAACGGACTCATCTTTCCGAGCGCGGGCACAATCGAGTTCGCCGGCGCAACGCTTGACGAGAGCGGCCTTACGGGCGGTCTTCTACGATGTTTCAGGGAGCGCGTCGGCTTCGTCTTCTCAGAGCCGGACGTACAGCTTTTCTGTCCCACGGTCTTTGACGAGCTGGCCTTCGGGCCTTTGCAGCTTGAGTTGTCTGAAAAAGAGGTCAAGGAGCGCGTCCATGAACTCCTTGACATGCTCGGCATCTCCGCCTTATCAGAGAGGCCGCCGTATACCCTGTCAACCGGAGAGAAGAAAAAGGTCGCCATTGCATCGGTGCTGTCAACCAACCCTGACGTGCTTTTAATGGACGAGCCGACCAACGGGCTGGACCCGAGGACTCAGGTCTGGCTTTTTGAACTCCTCAGGGAGTTGAAGACCCTTGAGAAGACCTGCGTAATGGCGACGCACGACCTCTCCCTCGCGGAAGACCTTGCCGACAGGGCAATAGTCTTGGACGAGACGCACGGGAAGGCCGCCGACGGGGCGATAAGCGACGTGCTCAGGGACAGGGACATGCTCCTCAAGGCCAATATAATACACGAGCACAGCCACAGGCACGGCCATGTCGTGCATAGCCACACGCACAGCCCGTTTGCCTCGCATGACGAACACTTACCTTTCTTGAAAGAAAGGTAAGCCAAAGAACTTTAATTGGGAACAAGCAAACGGGCTGACGATAACCATATATCGCCCACGCGGCTTGTCCCCTCTCTTGAAAGAAAGGCAGGCGCCATGATATTGCGAAAAACAAAAGGAGGTTAAGTAGTCTGCATAATGATGTCGTCGAAGGAGCGCTAAGAAAAGGGCGGGCGAGGCTTGCACCCCTCCCGCCCTTACATCCCCCTAACCGCGATGTAAGGAGAAAAAAATATGGTTGCCATACATACATGGAAAAAACGACAGGAAAGGCACAAGAAGGTGTTAAGATGGGTTCTGCAACTGTTTTTTTTATCTCCGTTGCCCCTGCCTTTGCCGACGGAGGGCATGGGGCAACGGCCTCTGACGACGACTTGAGGACGCGCGTGGAGGCGCTTGAAAAGAGGCTCGACTCCACAATAGTGGTTGACGAGCGGGGACATAAGTATCACCCCATACACAGCATCTACGGGCTTAAGATCGGCGGCGTAACGCTTACAGGACAGATGCCCTCACGCGGCAAGACGGCAAATCAGCGCGCCGGGGCCGCCATGTCGGCTGACCTTGCATTGGAGTCCGTTGTTGGAGAGGCCGGCCGCGCCGTCCTTGTGCTCGACTTTCAGAGGGGAACCTTGGCGCATGGTATGCCGTCTTTCTTTACCGGCCCGAACGGCAATACGACAGGGCCGAACGCGGACGTCGAGTCGTTTAACGACGGCATTGCTCATCTTACCCAAGCCTACTATGACCATGAATTTTCAAATGCCCTTGCGGCCTCGGTTGGACAGCTTGACATAACCGGGTACTTCGACGCCAACGAGTTTGCCAACAACGAAAGGACTCAGTTTCTTGCGAATATATTCGTGAATAACCCGGCCGTCGAGTTCGGCGGCTCGCCTGATTTTTACGCCCCCGGGCTGAGGATGACCTATGCCCCGCCGGATTCATTGACCTGACTGCTGGCGCGTTCGAGGGCGACGGCGATTACGTCAACACGTTCGATAGTCCGTTCCTTATGATTGAGGCCGACGTCAAGGCAAAACCGGCCGGCATGGAGGGCAATTATAGGCTGTATTATTGGAGGCGATCGGGCAGAGGCGCGGCGGATGTGCCGAATACCGCGCTCCCGTCCGACGCCTCGCTTGAAAAGGCGGCCAACGAAGGCGTGGGCCTGAGCATTAATCAGAAGCTCCACGATAACGTCGGCGTCTGGCTGAGGGCAGGCAAACAGCGGCATAGGGTTGCGCGGTTCGACAGACACGCAAGCGCAGGGGCTCACCTCTCCGGCGCGCTTGTTCACAGGCCGGAGGATACGGCCGGTCTCGCTTATGGCGTAACCTCGATGGGCAGGACATATAGGGAATATCTTAAATCATCAAATTCGCGCTTCGACGCCGGGTATGAGCATTATTTTGAGGTATACTACAATATCGCAATCGGCGACGCGACGGGGAACACCGGCGTTCATATCACGCCTGACGTACAGTACGTGATGAATCCGGGCGGCGACGCCGTAGCGGGCAAGGAGGTCATCTACGGCGTAAGGCTTCAGACGTTCTTTTGAAAACTGCAAAAAAACAAAAGGAGGCAGTAAAATGGAAAAGGCGCTTGACAGGGATGTTTTGTGGAGTATGGTCGTACCGGCGTTGGTCGTTTTTGCGCTGGCGTTTGCATTGGTTGTGGTAGCTTACGGGTTTGACTCGGCTGCCCCGGGCGCGCATGACGCATTTCACGACTTTAGGCATATGATCGGGATGCCGTGCCACTAAGCCTGTATTTATTAGGGAATGTCGTATAAAATAAGGAGACATTATGCCGAACAATTTCGGAAAGGCCATAGCCTCCGGCGCTCTGGCCGGTGTATTATGGGGTTGGGTTGCGCTGTTGGTTGGTTCGTTAAGCGGGATATTCATGCTTGAGGCAAGTTTCGCGCAAAGCATCGCGGTCTTTGCTATGGGCGGCGCGATATTCGGCGTAGTGGCAACGGGGTTTATCGTTGCCGGACTTCAACTAAGGCTTTTCAAGCGCGTTGTCGCCGGCTCGATAGTCGTGTCGTTTTGTCTATGGCTTGTCCTTCGCGTCGGCGGGGCTGCCTTGTCAACGATGGACGCCGATAGGTATCATGTGGTAACTTACGAGACGGCGCAGGGGTTTGTCCTCGCGCTTTGCCTCGGGGTTATCCTCGGACTTCTATTAAGGCACAGGGAGAACAATGCCGCACCGGCCTGACCGCGAAAAGAAACTCAGACGAGGATTTACTACGGGTTCATGCGCCGCCGCCGGAGCAAAGGCCGCGGCGCTTCTCCTTTTTTGCGGCGTTAAACCTTCAAAGGTTGTGATTACTCTGCCGCGAGGCGGAGAGCTGGACATAAAGGTAAAGTCCGTCGTGGCGCAAGGGACAACCGCAACGGCGACTATCGTCAAGGACGCCGGCGACGACCCTGACGTTACGAACAAGGCCGAGATAGTAACATCGGTTGAGCGCTTGCGTCCCGGGTCGAGCAGGACGAACATAAGGGTCATGGGCGGAGTAGGCGTCGGCGTCGTAACCAAACCCGGGCTTAAAGCGCCTATCGGACATCCGGCCATAAACCCTGTGCCAATGCAGATGATACGGGCGTCCGTCAAGGAGGCGTTGAAGGAGGCGGGCGTAAAGGCCGCGGTAGTCGTAACGGTTTCCGTGCCAAAGGGGGAGTTGCTTGCGAAAAAGACCATGAATGCGCGGCTCGGCATCATGGGGGGCATCTCCATACTCGGCACAACCGGCATCGTGGAGCCGATGTCGCTTGAGGCGTACACCCATTCCATAAGCTGCGGCGTGGACGTGCTTGAAGCCGCGGGCATTAAGGAGGTCGTCTTTTCAACCGGCAGAAGCAGTGAAAAGGTGATGGAAAAGACGCTCAACCTTCCAGAAACAGCTTTCATTATCGTTGGAGATCACATGGGTTATGCCATGAAGGACACGTTGGGCAGGCCGCTTCTTGAACGGATTACCATTGCGGCCCAGTTCGGCAAGATGAGCAAGCTCGCGTCAGGGCATTTCGATACGCACTGCGAGGACTCAAGCGTGGACCTCGGATTCCTCGCGTCCCTTTGCCCGTCAAATGAGATTGCCGCGCTGGTGAGAGGCGCGAATACCGCAAGGCAGGTCTTTTTCATATTGAAGGAAGCTCATCTGGAGTCGGTCTTGAAGGAGGTTTGTTTGAGGGTTAGGTCGCACGCGCAAAAGGACGCGAGACAAGGCATTGATGTAAAGGTGGCGCTGGTCGGCTATGACGACGATATAGAGCGCCTTATATGATAACCATAATCGGGCTTGGTATAAACAACAGGGAGAGCCTTGGCAAGGCGCAGCTTGATATTATAGAGTCCGCAACCCTTCTTGTCGGCGGGGCAAGACACTTATCCGAGTTTAGCGATGTAAAGGCGGATAAGCTCCAGATAAAAGGTTCGCTTGATGATATAGGGCAAAAGATACAGGTTCATCTTAGTAAAAACAAAGGCGTGACCATCCTTGCAACCGGCGACCCCTCCATCTACGGGATAGCCGATTTTATTATAAAGAGGTTCGGCAAGCCACGGGTGAGGATAATCCCGAACGTGAGCGCGGCGCAGGAGGCGTTTGCGCGGATCAAGGAAAACGCCAACGGGGTAAGAATCCTGTCCGTGCACGGAGGCCGCGCCGATGTTGACGAGCTATTGCGGTCGATACGCGGCGACGAAAAACTAGCGATATTCACGGACCACGTTAATACGCCGGGCAGGATAGCAGCCGCCCTTATCGCAGAAGGCCATGTAAACTATTCGGCTTACGTTTGCGAGGCCATCGGCGCCGAGCATGAACGTATCATAAAGGGCAATCTTGAGAAGATAGCGTCCATCAACGAGTTTAACGCGCTCAATGTTATGATTCTCATACCAGCGCCAAGGGCCGCAAAAACAGACGGAAAAAGATTCAAGACAATGGGCCTTCCCGACGCGCTCTTCAGCAGGGATGCCAATCTGATGACCAAGGAGGAGGTCAGGGTAATCGCGCTTTCCAAGATGGATATAAAAGAGGGCAGCGTTATTTGGGACATCGGCTCAGGTTCAGGGTCAATTGCCATAGAGGCGGCAAGGAGCGCGCCTTTCGGCAGGGTCTGGGCAATAGAGAAGAATGGCGCAAGAACCCTTGACATAAAGAAGAACATGAAGATGTTCGGCGTCAAGAACATAGAGATAATAAACGCCTCTGCGCCGGACTGTCTTTTGTCCGACGGTCTTCCCGCGCCCCAATGCGTCTTTGTCGGCGGCGGCGGAAAGGACGTCGAACGGATACTTGCCGTAATTGCGGACAGGATAGAGTTGCATGGCCGCGTCGTGGTGAACGCCGCAGCGTTGGAAACGGCGCATACGGCCTCAACCTTTTTCAAGCGCAAGGCATGGCCTTTGGAGGTCGTTCACGTGAACATATCAAAGGCAAAAGAGATAGGCGACTTGAGCGTCCTGTCGTCGGCAAATCCGGTGTTCGTGATTACGGGGATAAAACCGGAGAGGCTTACATGAGAAGCGGGATATTCTACGGCGTAGGGGTGGGGCCCGGAGACCCTGAGTTGATGACGCTCAAGGCCGTATCCGTGTTGAAGGCCGCGCCGGTGCTGGCCGTTCCGCGTTCAGCGGATTCAAAGGGCGAGGCAAGCCTTGCCCTGAGCATAGTTGAAAAGGCGGTCAGGCTCGACGAGAAGGAGTTGCTCGACCTGCCGTTACCAATGACAAAGGACAAGGCTGTTCTGCTCAAGGCGCGGCAGCGGGCGGCGTCAAGGGTGGTTGAAAGATTGTCCTCCGGTCTTGACGTAGCCTTTATAACCCTTGGGGACGCGCTCTTGTATTCCACCTTCAGTTATCTTGTCCCCCTTGTAAGGGAGGAGATGGAGAACGTCGAGGTGAGGGTCGTGCCGGGCATTATGGCGATGAGCGCGGCGGCCTCCGCGCTTGCCATGCCCTTGGCCGAGGCCGATGAACAGGTGCGGATAATGCCCGCCTCTTACGCCATGGACGAGGCGGGAGATGCCCTTGACGGACAAGGCACAATAGTGTTTATGAAGGTGAACAAGGTATTTGACGGGCTAAGAGCGCTCTTGCGCGAAAAAGGGCTCCTTGAAAACGCGGCGCTCGTATCACACGCGGGCTGGCCTGATGAAAAAATCACAAGGGACTTGAGCGTGGTTGACGCGGCGAGTCTTGATTATTTTTCCATCGTGATCGTAAGGAAGGGTGATTTACGTGCCTCCATCTAAAATCGGCATGGTATACTTTGTCGGCGCCGGGCCCGGGGACAAGGAGCTTATAACGGTAAAAGGCGCGCGTCTCCTTAAAGAGGCCGGCGTCGTGGTCTACGCTGGCTCACTTGTGAGCGAGGCCATGCTTGAATATTGCGGCAAGGACGTAAAGGCTTACAACAGCGCCTCCCTGCACCTTGACGAGATAATGGAAATAATGATAAACAACGTTGCCTCCGGTTTGACCGTGGTGCGGCTTCATACCGGAGACCCTTCGCTTTACGGCGCGCTGCGCGAGCAGACCGCCATACTTGAGGCAAGGGCTATTCCATACAAGATAGTGCCGGGCGTGTCCTCGGCCTTTGCCTCGGCTGCGGCCCTTAAAAGGGAGCTTACCTCGCCGGGCGGGACCCAGACCGTCATATTCACGCGGCTTGCAGGGAGGACGCCGGTTCCTGAAAAGGAGGCCCTTGCCTCTCTTGCCGTCCATAACGCCACCATCTGCGTGTTTCTGAGCGTTGCCTCCGTCGGCGCGGTGGTCGAGGAGCTGAAAAAAGGCTATGCCGATGATACCCCGGCGGCAATCGTGTACAGGGCTTCGTGGAAGGATGAGCTTGTCATTACCGGAACCCTTGCAACGATAGCGGAAAAGGCGATTATGGCCGGGATTCAAAAACACGCGCTGATAATCGTCGGCAGTTCCATCGGGGACGCAACTCAAGCCTCGATGCTCTATGACAAAACCTTTTCTCACGAGTTCAGGAAGAAAACCTTGACATGAAGAACATCCTGTTTTTTGTCCCGCCTCTCGCGTACATGCTGCTGATATTTGAGTTGTCCTTGCGCCCCATGCCGGGGTTTGCTCCGGGCGTACAGGGCATCGACAAGCTCTATCACCTCGCGGGCTACGCCGTAATGGGGCTTTTGTGGGCAAGGGCGCTTGCCAAGGGCAGGGTCAAGGGCGTATACGGCAACAGGATAATCATCGTTTCATTCATGATAAGTTTCCTGTTCGGCGTTTTCATAGAGGTCTGTCAGGCCTATGCGCCTCCAAGGGAGGGAGACGTATTCGATGCCGTTGCAAACGGCCTTGGCGCGATAGGCGGCGCGGGCGTATTCAGTTGGTATGTGCGAAGAAGGGAGACTTTGAGATGCTCTTAGGCGAGGTTACGATGACCGAACTTGAAATGGCATTGGAAAAGACCAAGACCCTTGTCATTCCGTTCGGCACGGTCGAGGCGCACGGAAGCCATCTGCCGCTCAATACCGACGCGCTCATAATCCGCGAGGTGGTGAAAAAGGCCGTTGACCAAGGCAACGTTTTTATGGCCCCGCCCCTTCAATACGGGGTATGCACGTCCACCGGAGCGCATCCGGGCACCATCGGGATAAGCCCTGAAACGCTTAGGGCGATTGTCGTTGACATAGTGCGGAGCGCTTACGGGAGCGGCTTTAGAAATGTCTGTCTTATCTCAGGCCACGGGGGAGGCTTGCACCTTTTAGCCATGAGGGAGGCCGGTGAGGGGTTGGCAGCTGAGTTGGATGGTCTTAATCTGGCCGTGCTTTGCGTCTACGACCTCATCCAAGAGGAGATAATATCCCTTGCCGAGACGAAAAACGACTCTCATGCCGGAGAGATAGAGACCTCCATTGCGCTCTACCTTGCCCCCAATCTTGTAAAGGGGCGGGCAAAGGAGGAGTATCCGGTCAATACATTTCCGTTCATAACGAAGGACAAGCTCAAGAGATGGCCCGGGGCCGTGTGGGGCAATCCCGCAAAGGCCGACGTTGACAAGGGGAAAAAGATATTCGAGGTCATGGTGAAAAAGACCGTGGAACTAATACGGCGTATGGAGCAACAAGGTTGAGACTTAAGGAATCTCTGATTAATTCTATTTCTGTCATTGCGAGCAAAGCGAAGCAATCTCGTGCTCGTAGGCAAATCAACAACTTAGAGATTGCCGCGCCCAGCACCACTTTGTTGCACGAAGGAATTTGCCAAGGAACACGCTTTCATAATCCAAAGTGGTGCTGGGCTCGCAATGACGGCTTAATTGGAATTAATCAGAGCTTCCTTAACGTCTTTCCCATAACGGAGCGCGCACACGGTCTGGCGCAAAAACTCGTCAAGGGATTCCCAGACGTCGTCATCCATGCGCCTGACGACCTTAAACGCGGCGGACTCAAGGCAAAGGCACAAGCCGCTTTCAAAAAGAGCGAGGCGATGTTGTTCATATCCGCAACCGGCATCGCGGTAAGGAGCATCGCGCCGTTTTTAAGGGGCAAGCACCTCGACCCGGCAATAGTGGTCATGGACGAGAGGGCAAGGTTTTCAATAAGTCTTGTTGGAGGCCACCTTGGCGGGGCAAACGCCCTTGCCAAGGAGATAGCGCGAATCTACAAGGCGACCCCGGTCATCACGACCGCGACCGACATAGCCGGAAAGCCTTGCGCCGAGGACATCGTAAAGAGGTTTTCCCTTGCGGTGGAAAACGTCAAGGGTATAAAGCCCGTGAACTCGGCCATATTGAACGGCGCGCGCGTTTTTGTGATTGACGGTAATGCAAGGCGGCTCCAGCAAACAAAGGCGGCGTTCAAAGACCCGCCGGTCTTTAGATTTTCAAGCCGTTTTCCGGCTGTGCGAAAACCAACGGACGTATTCATATACATTACGCCGTTTATTGCTCCTATTCCGCCTGATTGTCTGAGTTCAACCCTTGTCCTGAGGCCGAAGGAGTTTATCGTCGGCATCGGCTGTATGCGAGGGGTGAGC
>JACRCE010000058.1 GCA_016213015.1 Deltaproteobacteria bacterium
GCTGTCCATGCCATTATCCCGCCCTCCCGGGCGTGGTAGCGCCCGCAGGCGGAACGCCTTCATCGACTGGCGCAGGCACTGCCGGCGTTGTATTATTTTCTTTTGCCTTCGCATGGTACCGGCCGTAGATAAGGGCCTGTTCCAAAAGGTCTTTGGCAAGGAGGAGCTTGTCGAGGCTGTCATTAAAATATCCGGGAGTTGCACCGACGTCAAGACATATCCCGTCCTTCTTCAGGAGATTGACGGCCGCCTCTACGACCTTGTCATAGCCATTCTTTGCCTTGCAGTACAGGAAGAACGCATATACCCCGTCCTCCTGCAATACGCCGAGAGACTTGGTTATCGCATCGTCTCCGGCAGAGGCCATCTCATATCCGGCAGAGGCGCATAAAAGGTCGAGGTTCGTCATAGATCACCTTCGTGCTTCATTACCCTGCACCTGCCCATGCCCCTCGTGTTCATGCCACCGAGGCCGAGGTCCTTGAGAAGCTTCAACCCATTTTCGACCGTTTTTATTATTTGCGCCTGTGTTACTTCAATCGGCCTGTCTTTTATTTTGAAATACTCCGGCTTGTTGTATGCCACGTCGAACCACATGAGCGTTGCGCGGGGAATTGCCTCATAGGTATAGAGCGCACCGTCCTCTGCCGCGCCGGTTGCCGGGTCTATTGCAACGGAGGTGCGCACCTCGAGGTTGTCGTTTACGATGCGGGAGAAGAGCTTGTCATTGACCACATAAACCCTGTCATTATGGCCGGCCAGACCCGGAACCCGAACCGTTTTTGTAAAATAGGCGTCCCCTGGGCCGCCGTCTCTCTCCAGATAGAGCCAGCCGAAGTTGAGGCGCTCATCCGCAGTCGCGGCGTCCAGGGCCTTGAACTTTCCGTCTGCGACGCTACCGACGACGACGGGAAATATTTTTGAATCGACAAGGGCCGTTGGCGAGGTCACCCAGACCGGCCCTTTCATCGAATAGACCGGAAAGAATAGTATCCTCGCGTCGAAGAACTGGGCAAGCCCCTGGAAGGAGGAATTGGATGGCCCTTTAGAGAACCCGAAGGAGACGCATATCTTGCAATTCTCATTTCCGCAGTGGCTGTCGCCCTCGGCGCCGCCCTTGCCAGCGCAGCTCGTTCCATTGGCTCTCAAATATTTTTCCTCCGCAGGGTTTGCGCTCTGTATCGCCATCGCGCTGTACGCCCTGCACACCCCGGATATGGACGTGCCCGGTATCTTGGGCAGTTTCGTTCCAGGCTCGCGGACTATGGCGTTGTCAACCCTGCCGAGACGGTACCCGCCCGTGCCGACGTGCACCGGGTCGAGCGTCATGGCATAGTACGTCTCTGTATCATACGGCTTCTTGGCCTCAACTGCCACACCAGGTGCCCCTGCTGACGTTTCACTCGCCATCACAGCCCCTCCTCATCGCTTATTCGTTTTTTGAGTATCCTCAGACAATATTCAAGGCAGTCGAAGAATAATCCCGACAATACGGCGTCCTTCACGAACTCGTCGTTGCCGAACTCGTTTATTACGACAGCCTCGACAAGGCGCTCCCATTGCTCATCCCCGCCCCACTCCTCGCGTTTCGACAGCAACAGGGCCTCGGCGTTCCGCAGTTTGGTGTCGGTCATGCCTCTGGTAGCCCGTAGCGTATTCCAGAGCTTGGCGAAACCCTGCCCAAGTTCGTCCAGGAGATAACTTCTCGACGCGATGCCGGCAACCCCTGAACCGCGCTCCCGTGCGCCGATGTCGTATCTCCTCGCCGTCGAGTCGAGAAAGACGTACTCAAAGCGGTTCGGGTGTATTTTAATCTTATCGTTCTCTTTTATATCGCTAAAGTGCACGACGTCCCCGGCAACGGTCTTGAAAAAAGTCTTGCGCCCGGAAGGGTCTGCGTTCTTCACGATGAAGTACGGGTGGTGCCAGTCATCCTCTCCTGTGCCAAGGCGGAAGGGTAGCCTCCACGTAACCTGCACGGCGTTTATCGGCGCCCCACTGTCCTTTTTGACATCCTTCAGCGTGAATTCACGCAGGCCGTTGACATCATTGGCTGAAACCACGGTCGCCTCGAACTCTCCGTCGTTTTCAAACCCCTTTATCATGCGCCGCGCCGAGTCGAGCACCACGAACATAGGCGTCTTCTCCCGGAAGAACACGTGGCCGATGGACATGGGTAGCCGCCCCATGACCTTGCCGAAACGCCTTAGATACCCGTCGTTAATCTTATTCGTTATCTCGACGGCCTTATCCGCCGGGACAATTGCCATGAATATATCCGGCGTGGCCGTGATGGTACGGCAGGGGAGGTAAGGCGCGCTAACAATTGAGTTCCCTATGATTTGAGATTCAACCTTTTCAACCGATAAGCCGAAAAGCTTGCCTTTGAAGGTGATGCTCTTGTTCTTCCATTCACCTGCTACCTTATCATAATCATACCCGCCGATAATCCAGGCTTCGTCTCTGTCTTTGTCATCATATAACCAGACCACCTCGACGGCTTGTCCGTCTATCAGTCCTTTGTAAACCTCGCCTGCATTGACCTTGCCATCGGGTCTTTTTTGTATCCTGCATTTTATCCGCCTGTCGCGTTTTTCGTCGCAAGCCAGGTTGAACAGGCCTTCCAGCCCTTCAAGGAACTCCTTTGTGGCACCCCATACGTCGAGCACGGTTGACGGCGTAGGGGTCTTGGCGCAGAGCAGGTTGCATAAGACCTCAAGGTCGTTCATGCCGCCCAATTCAGCGCGCACGGAGAGCACGTTATAGCACCATTCGTCAACGGCCTTCTTGATACTGTCGTACCCTTCTCCGAGCAACGTCCGCCTGTCATAGAGAAAGGCCATGCGCTCGGCGAATTCCCTGTCATGCGTAAGCGCCGCGCTCCAGCACTTACCGACCTCTTTCTGTATGCGGGCGTAGTCGTAATCAGACGCGGGCGGATTCGCTTTAAGCCATGTCTTAAGGTCGTTTTCCTTCTTTTCAAGGTCTACAATCTCACCGAGCCGGCCAAGTTCTCTCTCAAGTATATTCGCCTGTTTTATAAAAAGGCTCCTTACCATCGTGCCATTCAGCCACTCGTCTATGCCGAGCTTTGCGACGATGAGGCAGGCTTTTTTGGAGGTCTTGCTCGCCTTGACTATCTCCGAGATAAAAGGGGTCTCGGCTATA
>JACRCE010000057.1 GCA_016213015.1 Deltaproteobacteria bacterium
CTGACGTCACATGAGTTTACGACAGAGGAAAGACGCATCCTTAGCCGAAGCGCCGCCAATATATTCAAGAAGGATGCGTTGAAGACCGGAGAGTTTCTCTCGCATCTGAAAAATCTGGAAATGCTCTACCCTGAAAAAGCCGGTCTGTTCGACGACGTTACCATGTTGTTCAACAGGAGGTATTTGAAGATTCGTCTTACGCAGGAGATAAACAGGTCCGCAAGGTACAGCATACCGCTCGTCATTTTGATGATAGACGTGGACCGTTTCGACAACTACCTGTCCAGAAAGGGCGAATACTACGGGAATCTTATGCTTAAGAAGTTGACCGAGCTTTTGAGGCGCTCGACGCGCTCATCCGACGTAGTGGCGCGCTACGATAGAAACTCGTTTGCCCTTATACTTACGAACACATTCATTGACGCGGGCGCGTCCCTTGCCAAGAGGTTCATCTCGATGGTGCACGACTATCCGTTCCTTTATGAGGAGGTGCAGCCAGGCGGCAGGGTTACGGTCAGCATCGGCGCCGTTGCCTTCAAAAAGGGCAATACGCTTGATGATATAATCAAATATGCGGAGACCTCGCTCTCGGATGCCCATAAAAAAGGCGGCAACAGGCTTGAAGTGTATACGTATACGAACCTTTGAAGACGGTTAAAGAAGGTTCATGGTTGAGAGAAGGTTAAAGGCGGTTCATGGTTAACCTTGAACCGCCTTTAATCGTTTCTTCAACCTTTTTTCAACCGTATCCCAACCTTTCTATCATCCCTTCGGCTATACAAAAAATCAACCTTCCAATCGGTATACAGTTCTATCCAACCGTGTTACAATAGTGATAATTGGCGTGGTGGATTGTTCTTATAGGTGCTTGTGCAACATGACAGGCAGGAGGGATATATGCCAAAGACAGTGATGATAGTAGATGATTCGGCATCCATTAGACAGGTGGTGAACATAGTGTTGAAAAGCGGCGGCTATGACGTGGTGGAGGCGTGCGACGGGGTTGACGCCATAAACAAGCTCGGCGCCCGGAAGGTGAACCTCGTGGTATGCGACGTGAACATGCCGAACATGGACGGGTTGACTTTTCTCAAGGCCATAAAGGCCACTCACCTCCATAAGTTCACGCCGGTCATCATGCTCACGACCGAGTCGCAGGAGTCCAAGAAGCAGGAAGGCAGGCTTGCCGGCGCAAAGGCATGGGTGGTAAAACCCTTCAAGCCCGAGCAGATGCTTGAGGCCGTTTCAAAGCTGATGCTGCCGAACTGAAAAAAATACCGTGACCGTGAACCGTGACCGTGTGAAAGATTTAAGGAGAGAGCTTCTCTGATCAATTCGCCGACCCGTCATTCTCGCGTAGCGTAGGCTCTCGTTTTTAGAGCTACCCCCCCCTTTTTTCACCCCCCCCCTTAATTCCCGCTATCGGGGGATTTTTACGGTCACGGTTCACGGTATTTTCCCTAAAGATTATCAGCGTTGTGCCGATATGGATACTATTGGATGAGTTCCGAACAGGTATTCATATTATTGTATCCATGCGCGGCTGACGCAAACACAGGGGGCCGAGATATCATCGGCTCCTTTTTTATTTACCATTTTCGGCATTCATCTGGTATAATAGTTAAAAAGTTTGGGAAGGAGAGGCATGTTAACTCGGCGCGCGCGTCCGGAAAAATTCCTTTTTCTCTATCTGCCCACCTACAGGCGTATCGTCATAGTATCAACCGTCGTCGCCCTTATCTTCCCCGGCGTCGTACAGATTTTTTTCGGCGATTACATACAGCTTTTTTTTAAGGACAATATCCCCTTATATGCAAATGCGGCGGAGAACGCCTTCTGGGTGATACTCGGCATAGCGAGCGTCTTGGTGATAGCCATGAAACTTTCCGGCAGGTCGTTAAAGAAGATATCCACCGCCGAGCAGGAGATGTTCAAGGAGTTTGTAGAGCACAGCGATGCCTTTCTCATCCGCAAGCAAAGGTTCGAGCGATACTTCGATACACAGCATGAGCTGAACACCCTTACGAGGGCGCATCTCGACACCATGATAAAGATTACTGACGAGGACGCGCATAGGATAATAAACCGCACGCAGAATATAGACCAGTCCATGTTATGGATGCACGAGACGCTCAATGCGCTCGATAAGCAAAGCGGCGCGCTTGCCGTTCAATCGAGCGAGACCTTGTTGGCCAACGAAAAGACGGTCATTGACCTGCATGCCTATATCGACAGGAGGCTCGGCGAGGTCGAGCGCGACTATGAGGTGGTGATGAGCCTTGCCGAGAAGGCAAGGAGCATGACCAACCTCGTGGAACTCCTCAAGGACATCAGCGATCAGACCAACCTCCTAGCGCTGAACGCGGCCATAGAGGCCGCAAGGGCAGGTGAGCACGGCAGAGGCTTTGCAATCGTGGCGCAGGAGGTCAGGAAGCTGTCGAGCCAGTCGGAGCAGGCCGCGACAAAGATAGGCCATGCCATGATGCAGATGGCCCAGGACATAGAGACCCAGTTTGCCAACAAGATAAACCAGCAGGCAAGCCAGCAGGAGTCCCAACTCCTTAAAAATCTCGAAGGCCAGCTCGCTAAATTGGGCGAGAGCTACAGCGCCCTCGACGCGCTCAACAAGAAGATACTCGAACAGGTGAGGACAAGCTCTAAGAAGGTCTCGGCGCAGGTGTTGGAGCTTCTCGCGGACGTGCAGTTTCAGGACATCCTGAGCCAGCAGATAAACCTTGTGATGCGTACCCTGACCGATACGAACAAGTACCTTGAGCATCTGAAATACTGCATAAACAGAGAGGGAAAATGCACGCCTGACTGCTCGGACCCGGACTGCGCTACGACCGAGTTCAGCATCGACGGCCTGTTCAACTATTATGTGATGGACAAACAGAGGGATACCCACGAGACCGTCGTAAGCAACGGGAAGGGCAAGAAGGTCGTCAAGGAAAAAGCGGCAAAACAGCTCGTCGAGGGAGAAGTTACATATTTTTGAGAGGTGTCAACGTGCAAAAGACCATAATGATAGTGGACGACTCGGCTTCCATCAGACAGGTCGTCAACCTGACCCTTAAAAAGGTCGGTTATAACGTGATAGAGGCTACCGACGGCGAGGACGCGCTGAAAAAACTGGTCGGGGCCAGAGTCAACCTCGTGGTATGCGACGTGAACATGCCCAACATGGACGGGATAACGTTCCTGAAGTCGCTCAAGAATTCGGCCGCGCATAAGTTTACGCCGGTCATAATGCTTACGACCGAGTCGCAGGAGGCGAAAAAGCAGGAGGGCAGGCAGGCCGGCGCAAAGGCATGGGTGGTAAAGCCCTTCAAGCCGGAGCAGATGCTCGAGGCGATTGCCAAGCTGATGTGTGATTGATGGAGATCGGTGAAGTCGTTGATAAGATATCGGCCGTTTTGCAGGGTTTTAAGGAAGTGGAGGTTGCCTATCTCTTTGGGTCTTATGCGACCGGTGAGGCACGGGCAACTTCCGACGTAGACATCGCCATCCTTGCGCCGCAACTCGGTCTTGATAGGTTTTGCGAGTTGTGGTCTTGCATTACAATCGCCGCTGGAACCGAACGCATAGACCTTGTTACGCTTGACGACAAGCCGGCGTTATTCAGATACGAGGTGATAAAAGAGGGCAGGCTTATTTATTGCAAAAACGACGAAACGCTTAATGACTTCGAGATGAAATCGTGGCAGGCGTATATGGACGGCAAGCATATCAGGGGGATATACTTAAACGACTTTTACGCGGGATTGAGCCGTGGTATTTAAGAAGGAATCAATTGAAGATCGGCTGCTGAAGCTCGACCAGGCGCTTGGCGTGCTGGAAGGGTATAAGGGTATTACATCGGATAGTTATCTATCCGACATAAAAACGCAATGGGTCGTAGAGCGAGGCTTTATAATCGCGGCCGAGATGATATTCGATATCAGCGCGCACATATTGTCGAGCGTTTACAGAGAGTATCGCGACGAATACGAAGGCATTATAAGGGGCATTGCGGATAAAGGCGTTATATCGCGGACGCTCATGGGCGAGCTTAAAGGCTTCGGCGGCTTCAGGAACGTTCTTATCCATGAATACGTTACGCTTGACTCGAGAAAGGTATATGACGCCCTCAAGGGCAAGTTGGCGGCATTGGAGAGATTTAAGAAAGAGATAGCTCAATGGGTTCGCCTGCAAGGGTAGGCGGTGAAGGCATGCCTGTGTCCGCATATAGCGTAGGCGTAAAGATGATAAAGACCGGCTTGCAGTCAGTCAATATCGGGTTTTTCAACCACCCGTTAGCGGCGAGATATGATTGTGTGAGGTGATCTGGCGATGGAAGTCTCAACGGAGACGAATAACGACGTTCTGACCCTCCGGCTTGCCGGCGAGGCCACCATTTACGGCGCCTCGGAGTTGAAGGCAAGGCTGGACAATGTTTTTTCCGATCATCGGGACTGCGTCTCTCTTGAGCTTGACCTGTCCGGCGTAACCGAGATGGACAGCGCTGGACTGCAACTGGCGCTTGCGGCCAAGCGCGAGGCCGTCTCTCTCGGCAAGGGGTTCAAGGTAGTCGCTCACGGCAACGCGTCAAAGGCTCTCGCTACGCTTTACAATCTCGACGATTATCTGAACGCCGCGGGGAAAGATAATGGATAACGTGCTTGGGCAGGTGCGACATACGTTCATAGCCGAGGCGCGCGAGCTGTTGCAGGAGATCGAGAACGCGCTTCTCGCGCTTGAGGCGCGGCCTCAGGACAACGAATCCATCAACACCCTTTTCCGCGCCGTCCATACGATCAAGGGTTCATCGGGCATCGTCGGCATGGAAACGGTCGAAAGATTCACGCACCTCGTGGAGAATCTTCTTTCCATCGTGCGCGATGGGCGCATCCGCGTAACCAACCGCATTATCGAACTACTCCTTGAATCAAGGGATCATATTGCCCTGCTTGTCGAGCTTGCCGCCGAGGAAAGGGAGGCAGACAAGGACGTGCTTGCCCGCGGCGCGCATCTTGGCGACAGGCTTAATGCGTTTTTCGCCTCCGGTCCCGAGGGCGCAATGGTTTCCGAATCGGCGTCGAAAAAAACGGACGATACCGCCGCTCAGGGCCGCCTTGCTTCGACCGATGCATGGCATCTGTCCATCAGGTTCGGCCCCGATACCTTTAGAAGCGGCATGGACCCCGCGTCATTCCTGACATATCTTACGCGGCTCGGCGATATTACCTCCCTTGTTACCTTGTTCGATCTCATGCCCGCCTTCCGCGAGATGGACCCTGAAAGCTGTTATCTCGGTTTTGAGATAGACTTGAAGAGCGACTTCGATAAAAAAACCCTTGAGGACGTCTTTGAATTCGTGCGTGAAGACTCCATAATCCGCATCCTGCCGCCGCACAGCAGGCTCGAATCATACATCGAGCTTATAAACGACCTGCCCGAGGATGCGGAGCTTCTCGGCGAGATACTGCTCAAGGGCGGCGCGCTTTCTCAGACCGAGCTTGACGACGCGCTAAGACTGCAATCAGCCGAATCCGCCATGGCGGATTCGGAACGGGGCGAGGCGGCTCAGCCCATAGGCAGGATACTCATAAACGAAGGCATGGTGCCGGACGTGCTTGTAGACGCGGCCCTTGAGAAGCAAACCCAGACGCGGGTGCATAAATCAAGAGAGAGCGGCACGGTGCGCATCAGCGCCATGAAGCTCGACGCGCTCGTCAACCTCGTGGGCGAGCTTGTCATATCGAGCGCCAACGTCAATCAGCACACGCGGAGATTGAAGGACAACGGGCTTTTCGAGGCCGCGTCCAACATGCAGCGTCTGGTCGAGGACGTGCGCGATACGGCCATGAAACTGCGAATGGTTCCCATAGGCGAGACGTTCAGCCGCTTCAACCGCACGGTCCGCGACATAAGCTCCGGGTCGGACAAGGAGATCGGCCTCGTCATAACGGGCGCGGAAACCGAGTTGGACAAACTCGTGGTGGAGAAGATAAACGATCCGCTCATGCACCTTGTGCGTAATGCCGCTGATCACGGCATAGAGGGGCGGGCGGAAAGAAACGCGGTCGGCAAGCCCGTAAAGGGGAGTATCTGTCTGAACGCCTGTTATGACGCCGGTTCCGTTGTGATCACCGTCTCAGACGACGGCAGAGGGCTTGACAGGGAGAAGATCAAGGAAAAGGCGGTCTCTCTTGGATTGATAGAGGCGGACAAAACCCTTTCCGACGGCGATATATACAAGCTCATCTTCGAGCCGGGTTTTTCAACGGCTCAGGAGGTAACCAAGCTCTCAGGCAGGGGAGTGGGCATGGACGTGGTGCGCCGTAACATAGATTCGCTCAGGGGCACGGTAGGCGTGGACAGCGTAAGCGGAAAGGGCACGACGGTCAGCATAAGACTGCCTC
This sequence comes from Deltaproteobacteria bacterium, assembly GCA_016213015.1. GTDB lineage: Bacteria > Desulfobacterota > GWC2-55-46 > GWC2-55-46 > GWC2-55-46 > JACRCE01. The sequence goes on from JACRCE010000057.1 coordinate 6,405, forward strand.
TTACGCTTGCGATAATAGACGGCTTCATGGTCCACGTGGCAGGGTCAAGCTACGTCATACCGCTTGAGATGGTTACCGAGTGCGTCGATCTGCCTGACTCGGAAAGGAACGCCGACAAGAGACGCGGATATATAAACCTTAGGGGCGAGGCGCTTCCCTATATACGGCTTACGTCTTTTTTCGATTGCGCCGAGACGCCCGGATACTCCGGCGCGCGGGAGAGTATAGTAATCGTCAGACATGCGGGACGGCTGATCGGGCTTGTGGTGGACGTGCTTGAAGGCGAGATGCAGGCCGTCATAAAGTCGCTCGGCTCCGTTTACAGGGATGTGAGAGGCATATCGGGCGCGACGATAATGGGGGACGGCACGGTTGCGCTTATTGTAGACGTGCCGGCTATAGTGCAAACGGTCGAAGAGGAGATAAAGACGGTCGGATCGGCGCAGCGGACTTGACGGAACACAATAGGGAGGTTACACGTATGAATTTTTTCAGGAATCTGAAGACCAGTTCCAAGCTGATAGTGAGTTTTGTCCTGCTCATAATATGCATCATCGTCCTTGGGGTGGTGAGCGTAACGAGGATGGGCGATCTGCGCGCCATGTTAGAGACCATGTACGACGACAGGCTTATTCCGCTCATAGACCTTGACAAGATAAACGGCGAACTCGGCCAGCTTCGCATAGGCGCGTTGCAGATAACCAACGAGCCGGACCAGTCCAAGAGGCAGACCATCCAGAACAACGCCGAGGAGTGGGAAAAGGGAATAGAGAGTATCATCGTCAAGTACGGCGCGACCAAACTTACGCCGGAAGAGAAAAAGACCTATGAGGAGTTCAGGAGCGCATGGAAGCTGTATAACGACTCAAGGACAAACACCTACAACTGGGCGCTCGAGGGAAGCTTCGAGAAGGCCAAGCACAACGCGGCCACGGACGCCGGAGTAAAGTTCAAGATTGCCGACGCCAAGCTCAAGAGGCTCATAGAGATTCAAGACGAGGTCTCGAAGGATCTTTACAAGCAGGCAGAGGCCAACTATTCCGCGATAAGACTGCTGGTCATAATAGTAACGCTTGTCGTAATAGCCATAGGCGTAATCTTCGTTATAATATTAACGAGGATGATAGCTGCGCCGCTGGCAAACCTTACGGCCAACGTGGCCAACAAGATCGCGGTCGGCGATCTGACGGTTGATATCGAGGTGAGGGGCACGGATGAGGTTGGCCAGCTCCTCTCAGCCATGAAGAACATGGCGGACAAGTTAAGGGAGGTTGTTTCCGACGTGCGCACCGTCGCGGACAACGTGGCGTCCGGCTCACAGGAGCTTTCATCGAGCGCTCAGCAGATATCGCAAGGCTCCACCGAGCAGGCGGCCTCCACCGAGGAAACCACCTCCTCGATGGAAGAGATGGCGGCCAACATAAGGCAGAACTCGGATAACGCCCAGCAGACGGAAAAGATTGCGTCGAAGTCCGCCGCGGATGCCATAGAGAGCGGCAGGGCCGTGTCTCAGACGGTCGTCGCGATGAAGGAGATAGCAAGCAAGATTTCCATCATCGAGGAGATAGCGAGGCAAACCAACCTACTTGCCCTCAACGCCGCGATAGAGGCGGCGCGGGCGGGTGAACACGGCAAGGGCTTCGCCGTCGTCGCGTCAGAGGTTAGAAAGCTGGCCGAGAGGAGCCAGACCGCGGCCGCCGAGATAAGCAAGCTCTCGTCAACGAGCGTTCAGGTTGCCGAACAGGCCGGCGGGATGCTAACGAAGCTCGTCCCGGATATACAGAAGACCTCCGAGCTTGTGCAGGAGATAAGCGCCGCGAGCAACGAGCAGAACAGCGGGGCAGAGCAGATAAACAAGGCGCTTCAGCAGCTTGATCAGGTCATTCAGCAGAACGCGAGCGCGGCCGAGGAGTTATCCTCCACCTCGGAGGAGCTTTCCTCTCAGGCGCTTCAGCTTCAGCACACGATAGACTTTTTCAAACTCCGCGATACAGGGACGAGGAAGACGGCCTTTGCCGCAAGGCCGACGCTCAAGGCGCAAAGGGCGCAGGCAGGGCATCTGCCTCATGCGCAGGCAAAGGCACAGCACAAGGCGATGCACTCGGCCGCCCCGGCCCCCGGAGGCGTTGCCCTCGACATGGGTCAGCACGGCAAGGACGAGCATGACAACGAATTCGAGAGGTTTTGACAACGGTTATCGGTTATCAGTGAAGGTAAAAAACAATATCCTTAAACCGATAACCGATAACGGACAATCGATAACTGCTTTTAAGGAGGGGATATGGCAGTACCCGCCATAACACAGACGACTCAGTACCTTACATTCAGACTTGAAGACGAGGTCTTCGCCCTCGACATCTCCAAGGTGCGCGAGGTGCTCGACTTCACCACCGTAACGAAGGTGCCGAGGACGCCTGATTTCATGCGAGGCGTCATAAACCTGCGCGGAAGCGTAGTGCCGGTCGTGGACATGCGCCTCAAGTTCGGCATGACGATGACGCAAAAGACGGTCAACACGTGCGTCATAATCGCGGAGATAAGCCTTGACAACGAAAAGATCGTGCTCGGCGCCCTTGCCGACTCGGTGCAGGAGGTACTCGATCTTGAGCCGAGCCAGATAGAGCCGCCGCCGAGGATAGGCGTAAGGCTCAAGACCGAGTTCATCATGGGCATGGGCAAGCAAGGCGACCAGTTCATCATCATCCTCGACGTGGACAAGGTTTTTTCAACGGATGAATTGAGCATGGTGAGCGGCATTAAGGACGCGGCGCACGGCGTATGAACGGTTTCACGCAATGATGACGGATAAAGACTTCAGGCGCTTGAGCGACTATATAAATGCCGAGTTCGGCATAAAACTGCCGCCGTCCAAGAAACAACTGCTTGTATCGCGGCTGGCAAAGCGGCTCAGAGCGCTCAATATAGGCACATACAAGGAGTACTGCGACTATCTCTTCAGCAATGAAGGCATGGAAAAAGAGATAGTCTGCATGATAGACCTTGTAACGACCAATAAGACCGATTTTTTCCGCGAAAACGATCACTTCGACTACCTCGTCAATACCGCCCTGCCGGAGCTTGTAAGGAACGACGGCGCAGGCGTAAGGAAGCCTCTTATGGCATGGAGCGCGGGTTGCTCCACCGGCGAGGAGCCGTATACCCTTGCGATGGTATTGAACGAGTTTGCCCTGAGCTATCCGGGTTTGGGGTTCGACTACACCGTGCTTGCCACGGACCTTTCATCGCGCGTCGTCGAGGCCGCGGCAAAGGGGATATACTCATCCGACAGGCTCTCCCCGGTGCCGGATGAGTTCAAACGCAGGTATTTCCTGAAGAGCAAGGATCAGGCAAAAGGGCTTGTAAGGGTTGTCCCCGAACTCCGCGCTCACGTCAAGTTCAGGCGCTTGAACTTCATGGAGCGCGACTTCGGCTTCAGGGAGTGCATGGACGTAATATTCTGCAGAAACGTCTTCATATATTTCGACAAACAAACTCAGGAGAAGATCATCGGCAGACTTCTCGGACATCTGAGGGCCGACAGTTTTCTTTTTATCGGCCACTCGGAGACCTTGCACGCGGGAAACTATCCGCTTGTAAGGGTTGCCCCATCGGTATACAGAAAGACGGCCTAAGCCGGCGTATCGCGTTACAGGAGGTTTTGATCATGCATGGTCTATCGGATGAAGAGATAACCGGAGAACTGCTCAAGCGATTGAGGGACAAGGACAGGGCGTATCACGACCTTTCGGTGGTTACGAAGAAGCTGGAGGCTGTCAACGCCAGACTCATCGAGTCCGAAAAGTTGAAGACCGACTTCCTCTCGAACATTAGAAACGAGATAAATAACCCGCTTACGTCCGTGTTGACGCTCTGCGAATTTCTCGTCTCCGACGCGGATTCGACAGGGCAGGAGACGCTTATCTCGGTCGCCGGCACCATCTACAGGGAGGCGTTCAACCTGAGTTTCCAACTCAGGAATATCTTCGCGGCGGCCGAGCTTGAAGCCGGAGACGCCGTGCTGTGCGCCTCAAACGTAGATATCCCCGCGCTTATACGCAATACCACGCTCTCCTTCAAGCAACGCATGACCGAAAAAAAGCTCTCCGTCGCGATCAACGTCGGAGAGGAGTGGAGCGCCTCTCCTTATTTCGTCGTTGACGCGGACAAGCTCCAGCGCGTACTGGCCAACCTGCTGACCAACGCGATAGAGTTCAGCCACGAAGGAAAAAATATCGAGATAAGGGCCGGCAGGGAAGGCTCATCCCTCGTCGTTATCGTCGAGGACCACGGCATCGGCATCGAGAAGGACGCTCAAGGGATCATTTTCGACAGATTCAGACAGCTTGAAACAGGCGTAACCAAGAGCCACGCCGGGCACGGTCTGGGCCTGTCCATCGTCAAGGCGTTCGTCGAGTTGATGAACGGAACGATAACCGTACGCAGCGCGAAGAACGAGGGCACGGCCTTTACGGTAACGCTTCCCGAGGGGCAAGCCGTTGCCGGGGCATCCGCCTTTTCAGAGGACGGGAACGACTTTTTCTTCAACGACAGCGGCGAGAAGTTTTAGCCGGAGTATGCGAGAGGCCTCGGAAATTGCAGACCAATAACACAAAAGACGCGACAAACCATTATCTCTACCCGGGCATGTTGTTTGCACATAACGGACAGTGCGTCATTACGACCATACTCGGTTCATGCGTCGCCGTATGTCTGTGGGACGCAACGAAGCTTGTCGGCGGCATGAATCATTACCTTCTGCCCCTGTGGAACGGAGATGGGCTTCCAACGCCAAGATACGGCAACGTGGCCATTCCAATGCTCATTGAAAGGATGCGGCTCCTCGGCTCGAGGCGGGAGTCGTTGAAGGCCAAGGTGTTCGGCGGCGCAAACGTGCTTGAGTCGCTCGGCGGCCTCATCGACGTAGGAGAGCGCAACATCGCGCTGGCCGAGGACATGTTGAGAAGCGAGCGCATAACCGTCGTAAGCAGTGACACCGGCGGCAATCAAGGCAGAAAGATATTGTTCATGACCGACACGGGAGACGTGTTCGTGAAGAAGGTCGAGAAAAGACCGTGACCGTGATAGGAAATTGTAGTGCCGAATAAAAAGATAAGGGTGCTTATAATAGACGATTCGGCCGTTGTGCGTCAGGCGCTCTCGAAGATTATCTCCTCGGATGCGGCTCTTGAGGTGATGGGGGCGGCCGCAGACCCGTTCATAGCGGCGGACAAGATACGCGAAGAAGCGCCGGACGTAATCACGCTGGACATCGAGATGCCGCGCATGGACGGCCTGACCTTTTTGCAGAAGGTTATGAGCCAGCATCCGATACCCATCGTTGTTATCTCAAGCCTTGCCGAGGAAAATTCCGAGACCGCGCTCCGCGCCGTCGAGTACGGCGCGGCAGAGATCATTCAGAAACCTCATCTGGGGATCCGCAATTTTCTGGAGGAGGGCAAGATTCTGATATGCGACGCAGTAAAGGCCGCGGCAACGGCAAAACTCAGGCGCATAATCGAGAGAAGGGTTTCTCAAAAGCTCACGGCCGACGTTGTGATAGCCAAGGCCAGGACAAGGGCAATGGCCGAGACCACGAACAAGGTGGCGGTCATCGGGGCCTCCACCGGCGGAACCGAGGCCATACGCGACATCCTTGAGGCCATGCCGCTTAACTCGCCGGGTCTTGTGATAGTCCAGCACATGCCTGAACATTTTACCGCGGCCTTTGCAAGGCGGCTTGACGGTATATGCCGCATTTCGGTCAAGGAGGCCGAGACCGACGATACCGTGGTCAGGGGACGCGCCCTTATCGCGCCCGGCAACAAACATCTTTTGCTCAAGCGTTCGGGGGCGCGTTATTACGTGGAGGTCAAGGACGGCCCGCTGGTTTCCAGGCATCGCCCGTCGGTTGACGTGCTGTTCCGTTCCGCGGCCCAGAACGCCGGCAAGAACGCGGTGGGCGTGATAATGACGGGGATGGGAGATGACGGGGCGCGCGGCATGGCCGAGTTGCATGAGGCCGGCGCGAGATGCGTGGCGCAGAATGAGGATTCATGCGTAGTGTTCGGGATGCCGAGGGAGGCTATAAAGCGCGGCGCGGTTGACGCCGTACTGCCGCTTTCGGCCATACCGGACGAGATAATAAGGCAGTGCGGGTAAAAACCAATGGAAGGCGCTCAACAATAATGGCTTGTATTTTATGCTCTGCGAACGGTTATGCCGAGATAGGCGACAAGAGGGGTTATACCATAGTAAAGTGCGTTGGTTGCGGATTCGTTTATACGACGCCGCTCCCGGCCGAAGATGAGCTTGCAACGCTTACCAAAAAGAAGTCGTCTAATTTCAAACCGCACGTAAGCATCAGCCGGACGATAAGGTATCGCTTTTTCGCATCAAGCGTCAAGCGGCTCTTTCCGAAGAATAAGAAGATAAGACTGCTTGAGGTCGGGTGCAATCACGGAAATTTTCTCGACGTCATCAAAAAAGACGCGAACTTTGCAGCAACCGGCATAGACCTTAATCCAGCCGCCTTGGAATATGCGAGAGGCCGGGGACTTGACGCGCGCGACGGTACGTTGGAGTCCCATAACTTCCCGTCCGGGAGTTTCGACGTTGTAGTGGCGCTCCATGTAATCGAGCATTTCCACGACCCGGTGAGGACATTGTCGGAGATGAACAGGGTTTTGTCGGAAGGCGGTCTGCTTATTTCTATCGTTCCGTGCGTTACACACATAAAGGCGAGGCTTGCAGGGATCAATTGGAAGTATTTCGGCCCGCCGAGCCATCTATGGTATTTTTCTCCCGCCACGTTCGCGATGCTCCTTGAAAAGACCGGGTTCACGCCGACGTTTTCTTCCAGTTTCTACAACAGGGCGCATCTGAAGACGATAGCAAAGAAGGCGAAGCAAATACCGTAAAACTACCGTGACCGTTGTCCGTGACCGTAAAAGATTTCTCTTTTACACGGTTCACGGTTTTTTATACGCGCTTCCCCATCGGCACATCGCATTGAGCACCGGCACGAGGCTTTTCCCCGTCTTGGTCAGCGAATATTCCACACGCGGCGGCACGACCGGATAGACCTTCCTGCTTACGATGTCGTCCTTTTCCATCTGTCTGAGTTGAGCCGTCAGCATCTTCTGGGTTATGCCGTCAACGCCCCTGCCGAGTTCGCTGAACCGCTTCGTTCCATCCATGAGTTCTCTTAATATAAGCACCTTCCATTTGCTCCCGATTATCGCCAACGTTATTTCCACGGGGCAATTTATCTTTTTCTTGTCCATAAGCATCCCTCGCTGTTATATGACGCTTACCAAAAGGTATGTATATTACAAAAAGGTGTCTACTTGACAAAAAGCAGGCATGGCAATAATATACTACCAGGCCGCTGAAAAACGCCCATCTGCGGCGTTGTCTGCGTCGCTCCTCACTGCGACGCACAGCAAAGTGCGTCTCATTCGTCGCTCCTTGACGCCTTGCATCTGAACGTTTTTGAGCGGCCTTCGGCAGCATGGGATTTTTCAGCAATCTACTACGCGAGACGTAAAAATACAAGAAAAAGAGGAGGCGTTGGATATGAGCGAGGAACTGAGAGAGAAGGTTATTTCCTACATGAAGGCGCATTTCTATCTGAGCCTTGCCACTGTCAACACGGACAATCTAAAACAACCGCACGCCGGCAGCGTCGTGTATGTCAATAACGGATTGGATCTGTATTTTGGGACATCCGCAAAGACGCAAAAGTTCATTAACCTGACGGCTAATCCCAAAGTGGCGCTGACCATTGACGACTTTGCCGCCGATTGGGCGGAGATAAGAGGCCTTCAGATTGAAGGCGCTGCTCAAGTCGTAAAGGAGGAGTCCACGGCTTTTGTCTATGGGATTTTTGCGGAGAAGTTTCCGGTAATAAAAAACCTTCCGCCCATGCCTGATAATCGCTTCATAAAGATAACGCCGCGCAAGCTCTGGATGCTCGACTACGGCAAGGGCTTCGGTCATCGGGATTATCTGGAGTTGTAATCAACGGGCCGGTTCGACCGTCCGTATTCGTCAACGGACGGTCGTTTCGCTACGCCGCGTGTTCCTTTTCAGCGCCTTCCTTCTCGAAGAAGGCCGCAAGGTCGATGTCGGCGGTTGTCGGGTTGACGGTTGAAATGACGCTCCGCGAGCTGTCTGCGGCCAGATCGAGCGGCACGGGGGCGGGTAGAGCCTCGCCGTTTTTGTCGAAGAGCAGTTTTATGGCCGGCAATTCGAGGGCGTCCTTGTTGACGCTCGTTACGACGCCTATCTCGTTGCTTGAAAGCCTTACCAGAGTGCCGACCGGATACGTGCCGATCATGTTGATGAAGACGTTGAGCGCGTCAGGGTTGAAGTGCCTGCCTGAGAAGTTCAGCATGACCCTCAGCGCCTCGGCAGGGTTATGCGGCTGCTGGTAGACCCTGAGCGTAGTCAGCGCGTCAAAAGCGTCGGATATGGTGATTATCTGCGTCAGGGGATGCAGGTTGCTCATCGTTTGCGGGTAGCCTGAATGGTCGAATCTTATATGGTGTTCGTAGATGAGCTTGCCGATAAGTTCCGTCATCCCGTCCATTCGTTTTATGATGTTCGAGCCGAGGAGCGGATGCTCCTTTATCTTTTCCCACTCATCAGAGCTTAACCCGCCGGGTTTTCTTATTATCTGTTCCGATACGCCCGTCTTGCCGATGTCGTGCAGAAGAGCGCCGATGCCCACCGCGTGCAGTTCGTCCCTGTCGATGTTCATGGCCTTGCCGAGGGACAGCGCGATTATCGAGACGTTGACCGAGTGGTTGTAGAGGTAGTTGTCGTAGTTCTTGATCATCGTGAGGCCGATGATGGCGTTGGCGTCGCTCAACACGGACTCGGTAAGCTCGTTTACGACGTCGTTGACGGGCTCTGATTTAGGTATCTTGCCGAGCCGAACGTCGTTCATCACGTTTTTGACCGTCTCGACCGCGCCGTTGTATATCTCGACTATCTTTTTTCTGACGGTCTTGAGGGTTATGTGCGTAACGCCTTTCGCATGCAGAAGTTTGTGCAACTCCTGCCCCTTTGGCGCATCCTGTCCGGCAAGCGTATCAAAGAGGCTGAAAAGCTCTTTTTCGGTTACGCCTTTTTCAAATATGACGGCGTCCACCTGCTTGTCGGCGAGATGGGCAAGTAGTTCCGGAAACATCTGTTCTCCGTTCGACACGGGATGGTCTTCAAACACCAGCGCGTCGTTGACGTTGCCGATCATCAGATTTTTCTGCGTCTTCAGGACGTCCGTCAGAAGATCGTAGGATTTTTTGGACGGCGCGGCTATGGCCGGATGTCCCGGCGGATAGAGCTTCTTGCTCTTCATGGCCGCGTTTATGCTCTTGAGGATCGCATCCTGCATGTCGGGCGATATCATTTAATTCTCGCTTTTGCGTCGAGTATTCTCCGGCAGGCGGCATGAAGATCGCCGGAGGAGGCCGCCGCACAGTCGCGAACCGCGTCAATGGCCTTCTTCGAGCCTATCGCGCCGAGCGCATTGGCCGCAAGCGCCCGCGCTTGTTCGTTGGATTCTTTGCCGAACCAGACCTTGCGCAGCAGTATAGGCACCAGATACGGCAATGCCTTTTCATTCCCGATGTTGCCGAGCGCCTTGATGGCTTCCTTCGTTGCCTCGCGCGTTTCGGCAAAGGGGTCCCTTTTACCGGCTATTTTGCCGAGAATGTCGATAGCCGAGGAGTCTTTGAGCATACCGAGGGATATTATGGCCTGATTCACGAGCGATTCTTCTTTTTCCTCAAGGGCGTTGATAAGTATCGCGGTCGAGCGTTTGGAGCGTATCTTGACGAGGCTTTTCAAGACCTCTTTTTTTACCCGCGTGTCTTCGTGACCGTAAGCGTTCTCAAGTTCGTCAAGGCAGCCCTCGTCCCCAAGTTCACCCAATATCGCCGCCATCTGCCTTACGATGAACCATTTGTCGCTTTGGAGGCGGTGCTCCACGTTGGGACGCATCTTGGGGCCGAACATGACGACGCCGTCAAAGTAGTGGCGTCTTGACGCGGCGTCTTCCGACGAGACGAGCGCGTCGAGGAGCGGCTCAAAGGCTTGAGTATCGGCTATGAGCAGGATGCGTTTTATCGCGTCGCGCAAAGGCTCCTCCTTTGCGCCTAACTTGCCGACGAGCAGCCGCATCATATCAGGATTGAACAAAGAGCGCAACCGCTCATCCGCCGCAGCCGTTATCTCCTCGGGAAGCCCTGATGACGGCTTCATGCCCTCAAGGAAGACGATCATGACGCCCAGCACATTGTCAAGATCTCCGGCATGTAGAAGTTCATCGGCCTTTTCTTTTATGCGCGCAGACAGGTCGTTGTATCTGAGAGAGTCCCGTTCAACGCGAATCTTGGCTATCAGGGTCGCCAAGTCGTCTGCCGAGGCTTGTTCTTTTTCATCGGGTTGTTTTTTCAGCTCATCGGCCTCCCCTGCTTCACCTGCCGCTTCAGGCAGTTCCTTTTCCGCCGCTTCCTGCTTCTTCTTTTCTTCAAGATCGGCCTTGAGTTTTTCAAGGTCGTCGTAAGTAAGCGCGTTCAGGAGTATGCCGCTTACGTCCGCTCCGGCCATGAGCGTCTCAGCCCCGCCTCTCGCATGTACGTCGTCAGGCTCAAGCTTCAACATGGACAGAAATACACTCAGTTCGCGGCTGTTGAAACGGTGGGTGAAGGTTATCTGGTTTATGCGTCTGAAGAATATCTTGCGCGCAAGGGACGCGACATCAAGGTTGCCTGGCGCTATTGGAGTTTTGTCGTCGTAAAACCCCTTCTGATCAAGCCTCCATTTCAGATCGCCGTTCTCGTCCACATTTTTTTTGATGATAGAAAAGCACCTCTCAAGCGCTTGATCGAGGTTAGGATGGCCGTCAGGATAGAAATTATGCATCTTGACAGCCTTGGTCAGTTCAATTAGTATATTTGTGTGGCTTTGCAGTTCCGTAACCATTATACCGCTCTTCCCAACGTATTTATCTGAATTATCATAACAAAATTAAGTCGTTTGTCAACCCACCTTTCTTGAGAGAGAAGGTTGAGAGGCGGTTGAAACCTTGAACCGTCGTTAACCTTCGTTAACCATGAACCCTAAGCTGAAAACCATATACTCGTGTCAGTCATGCGGCCATGCGGCGCATAAATGGCTTGGCAGGTGTCCCGATTGCGGCGGTTGGAACAGCTTTGTCGAGGAGCGCGCGCCTCAAGCGCCGAAGGGGAGATACGTGTCCGGTTCCTCGTCAACGCCGCAGGCCATAACGCGGCTTGACATGAAGGAGGAGGACAGGATGCCGACCGGCATAGCCGAGCTTGACAGGGTGCTCGGGCACGGTTTGGTTCCGGGTTCGGCCGTGCTCATCGGCGGGGAACCGGGCATCGGGAAGTCTACCCTCCTATTGCAGGCAATGGGCGCGCTTGCCCGCGCCAATCGCAAGGTGTTGTACGTTACCGGAGAGGAGTCCATGCGCCAGATAAGGCTCAGGGCCGAGCGTCTCGGCGCGGTTTCGGACAACCTTATCGTCTTTTCTGAGACCTCGGTTGAAAGGGTCTTGGCAGTAATCAAAGAGATTGCCCCGGACGTAATCGTCATTGATTCCATACAGACCGTTTACAGCGAGGCGCTCGATTCATCGCCCGGGAGCGTTAGTCAGGTGCGCGAGGCGTCTCACAGGCTCATTACCGTTGCAAAGGCGATGGAAGCGCCGCTGTTCCTCGTAGGACACGTTACAAAGGACGGCGCCATAGCCGGGCCAAAGGTGCTGGAGCACATGGTTGACACGGTTCTTTATTTCGAGGGCGACAGGGGGCATCTGTTTAGGATATTAAGGGCGGTAAAGAACCGTTTCGGCTCTATAATGGAGATAGGCGTCTTTGAGATGCGGCAAAACGGGTTGTGCGAGGTCTTGAATCCGTCCGAGACCTTCCTTGCCGAGAGGCCGGATGGCGCGTCAGGTTCAGCCGTGGTATCGAGCCTTGAGGGAACAAGAACGATACTCGTGGAGGTGCAATCTCTCGTATGTCCAACGCTTTTCGGGATGCCGAGAAGAACCGTCGCGGGCGTGGATTATAACAAGGTGATCCTCATCGCCGCCGTGCTGGAGAAAAAGGCGGGCATGGCGCTTGCAAATCACGACATATTCATAAAGGTGGCCGGAGGGATGCGGCTCGACGAACCCGCGGTTGACCTTGGCGTAGCGGCCTCCATTGCCTCGAATTTCCTTGACAAGCCGGTTGATCCCAAGACCGTTATCATAGGAGAGCTTGGCCTTGCAGGCGAGGTAAGGGCCGTGAATCAGGTTGAATCCCGGATAAAGGAGGCCGCAAAGCTTGGATTTCAAAGGTGCATCCTCCCAAAGGACAGCCTCAAGGGTCTTCCCAGCCTCAAGGGGATGACGCTCATTGGCGTAAAGTCCGTGAAAGAGGCGATAGATGCCATGTTCTAAGGAACCTCCGATTAATTCTTTTCTGTCATTCTCGGCTCCGCCGAAGCAATCTCGTCTTAAAGTAACCCCTCCTAAGCCTCCCCTTAAAATAAGGGGAGGAGTTTTCTTAGTAGAGATTGCCGCGCCGCCTGCGGCGGCTCGCAATGACGGCTTAAATAGAATCAATCAGAGCTTCAGTAAACGGATAATACGCGCGTTTTCCGGCATGGCCGTTGTACTCCTGCTCTCCTTTATTTCCGACTCATCAGCCGCGAGCCACGTCTCAAAAAAACCGTACATAACGGCCGAGGGCCGTCTGACCTACGCCATGTTCATGGCCGATGATGGTGAATACGAGGCCGCTTGCCGGGAGTTTCAAAGACTCATAGAGGAGTTTCCCGCAAACGCGCTCATTGAAAAGGCGCAGTACGGCCTTGCCGGGACATACATGAAATCAGCGCGTTACAAGGAGGCTCAAGAGACATACGGGATGTTTTTATCCAATTTTCCGGATTCCTCTCTTGCGCCGTCCGCGCGGGCAGGGGAGACTCAGGCCAAAAACGCCGGACTGATGGCGCGGCTTCCGGTCGTGCAAGCGCCTGTTTATAATCCTTTGTCTAACGGGAGAGATGAACTGAGGGCCGTTCAGATATTGGTCCTCGATGCGAAGAACGATGCGGACGTTGACAGAGAGTTTGAGCGATTGAAAAACGCTGGCGTGAACGCCGTGATATTCAGGGTCTTTCACAACAAGGGGGACAGGTTTCACGCGAGCGCCGTACCGAGGCAAAAGAGGGGCGTGTATTTTAATGCCGAACACGCGCCTGTAGTTGACGATATACTCCCAAAGGTACTGGCGCTTGCCCACGCGAGAGGTCTCAAGGTATTCGCATGGATGACCACGCGATACGCGGATTACGGGGTCGAGGAGGATGAGACGATTGCGTGCAGGTCTTATGATTTTGTCGGCAAGACCTTTTCGCGTTGCGCCGGTCTTGATCTCTTCAACGAAACCGCGGTCAAGAGACTTGAGGCGATATACTCAGACCTTGCCGATTACGACATTGACGGCATACTCTTTCAGGACGACCTCGTCCTGAAGCACAACGAAGGCTTTGGGGAGCAGATGACCACGCTATTCAGAAAGGATACGCGGCGCGCCATCTCGCCCGATGTGTTGTACATGCCGGCAAACGACGGCTCCACGGTGCGATATACGCCGCTTTTCTGGGAGTGGGCCGCGTGGAAGAACAAAAGACTTCTTGAGGTGGCGTCAAGGCTTCGCGCCGTCGTACGGAAAAAGAGGCCGGACGCCTTGTTCGCTATAAATCTTATGTACGAGAGCATAACCAACCCTCCGATGGCGCTCGCGTGGCTGTCGCAGGATTTTTCCAAGGCCGTTAAAACGGACTTTGATTATTACTCGATTATGGCGTATCATAAGCAGATGGAGGACGAACTCGGCTCTACCCCTCAGGCAATAAGGGATATGATAGCCGATATGGCCTCCCATGCGGCGCGCACTGTTAAAGACCGGAACAGGGTGCTTATAAAACTTCAGACCGTTGACTGGAAAACGTCCCAACCGTTGCCGCAAGGCGATATAATCGGCCTCATAAGCGGCGTTAGAAAGGCAAGCGGATGCAGCATCGCGCTGGTGCCGTACCGCCGGGGATTTCCGCTTGATGCGCTGGGCGCTGATAACTATTGACCTCTTATGCCAATAACCGTCAACAAAGACGTCTGCGGACTTTGCCGGTGCGAGATACGGCATAACGCCCTGTTCGCCGGCCTTACCGCGGCGCAGCTTGACGCCTTCAAGGACGTTGTCAAGACCTCTCAGCTCAAAAGGCGCGAGATGGTGTTCATGGAAGGCGATCCTTGCTCCGGCCTTTATATAATCCGTCTCGGCAGGGTCAAGCTGGTCAGGGCATCGAGTTCAGGCAAGGAGCAGATAATAAAGATAACGTACTCAGGCGACATGTTGGGCTTCGAGGTCTTCTACGGCTCCAAGGTCTATGCCCATACCGCCATTGCAATGGACGACTCCGAGCTTTGTTACGTGTCAAAGGCCGCGCTCTTCCGGATCCTCGAAAAAGACCCGGCAATAGCAAGAAAGATTATCATAGCGCTCGGCTCCGAGTTGAATCAGGCGTATGAGAGGATCGGCTCGCTTGGGCTTTTGAATGCAAGGGAAAAGATGGCGCATCTTTTGTATACGCTTGCGAACGAATACGGCGTGAAGGCGGACCGAGGAGTAAAGTTGAGCCTTACGCTCTCGCGCCTCGACATCGCGGAGCTGCTCGGAATAACGCAGGAGACCTCCATACGTCTCCTAAAAAGCTTCAAGGAGGACGGCATCCTTGAGATAAAAAGAAAAGAGATTCTGATAAAGTCGCTGCCAAGGCTCAAGGAGATGGGGGAGTAGCCCCAATAACACCCGCATGGCATTTTCCATCCGCACAAGGCTGACCTTCTGGTACGTTACGCTCCTGACCTTAAGCCTCATCGTCTTTAGCGCGGCCTTCTCCTATTCCGTCTACCGCATATCCATAAACCGCATAGACGGCCAGATTGCATCGGTGGCCGAGATGATGGTGCATACCATTGTCAAGCCTTCAGGCGAGTTTTTTTTGCCGAGGGACTTCGACATCATACTCGGCAGATTTTTCGGCATCCGCACAGCGGGTCATTACATACAACTGCTCGACGCGAAAGGCGCCATAGTGGCGCGTTCATCCTCGCTCGAAGGACGTTACAACATGCCGCTGTCAAAGGAGGCTTATGCAGAGGCGCTCAAGGGGGTTCAGACGTATGAAAATGTAAAGGGGGCGAGGAGATTCCCCATAAGGGTTGTAACAAAGCCCATTATATTCAAGGGGGCGCGGCTCGTGGCCATCGTGCAGGTCGGCTCGTCGCTCGAAGGCATGGAGGACATATTCCATTCGTTGGCGCTCATATTAGGGCTCGGCGTCGTCGCCGTGGTCATTACTGCCTCGGTCTTCGGCGCGCTGCTCGCCAGAAAGGCATTAAAGCCCGTCGCCCAGATTACGGCGCAGGCAAGAAAGATTACCGCCGAAAATCTCAACGAGAGGCTTGAGGTCAGGGTCTCTCAGGACGAGATAGGTTCTCTTGCGGTTACCATCAACGAGATGATAGAAAGGCTTGAAGCTTCTTTCAATCGCATCCGCCAGTTCACGGCCGACGCGTCGCATGAGTTGAAGACCCCGTTGACCATACTCAAGGGCGAGATGGAGATGGCGTTGCGATCAAAGGACGACGTGCAGTACATGCAAACGGTCATTGCGTCGTCCCTTGAGGAGATAGACAGGATGAGTTATATAGTAAGGAACCTCCTTGACCTTGCAAGGCTCGACGCTGATAAGGAGGCGTTGGAAAGACAGCCGGTCAAACTTGACGAGATTCTTGCCGGGCGCTATGAACACCTTCAGCGTTTTGCCCTTGACTCTCGCGTGGAGTTGGTTATGCTTAATAACGCGCCGTGTACGGTCATGGGGGACGCCGTCAGGATAGGCCAACTCTTCTATAACCTCATTGACAACGCCATTAAGTACAGCCCTGAAGGCGCAAGGGTTGAAATCTCGCTTGACGCGGAGGCAAGGCAAGCGGTTGTCAGGATACGGGATACCGGCATCGGTATTGCCAAAGAAGACCTGCCGTATATATTCGACAGGTTCTACAGGGTGGACAAGGCGCGAACAACCGCCCTTGGAGGCGCGGGATTGGGGCTTAGCATCTGCAAGGAGATAGTTGAGAGCCTTGGCGGCTCCATCGAGGCGCAAAGCGAGGCCGGCAAGGGTACGCTTTTTATAGTAAGGCTCGCGTTGATGGACAACTCCTTTTCCTCTCCCCTTTATTAAAGGAGACCTTTGCATAACTCAAAAAAAGGTCACGGTTGTCATTCTGAGCGAAGCGAAGAATCTTACTTCGTTGGTAATTCAGCAAGTTATAAGATTCGGAGCCTGCCCCGAGCGAAGCGAGGGGTCTCTTGCCGCGTTATGCCGATGAATTGGTTTGCTTCGGCTATGCCTCGCAACCGCAAAAGCGCTCCTCAGAATGACAGACGACGGTTTTTTAGAGAGTCCTTAACAGTTATGCAAAGGTCTCTTATTAAAGGGGAGGCTTAGAGGGGTTGAGCGGATATTCCATAAGGGGGTTATATTTATGAACATCGGAGTGCTTACCGGCGGCGGGGACTGCCCGGGCCTGAATGCCGTTATAAGGGCAGTGGTAAGAAGGGGGGATCAGTTCGGGTACGAGTTTACAGGCATACGCGACGGATGGAGGGGGCTTGTAGAGAGCGAGACCGTCAAGATGACGCCGGAGTTCGTCTCAGGGCTTTTGCCCGTAGGCGGCACAAAGCTCGGCACTTCGCGGACGAATCCGCTTAAATCCGAAAAAGACACCGCGGCTGTCATAAACAACATAAAACAGCTTAAGCTCGACGCGCTCATCTGCATCGGCGGCGACGACACCCTCGGCGTAGCGACAAAGCTCTTTCAAAAGGGCATCAAGACTATAGGCGTGCCCAAGACCATTGACAACGACCTTTCAGGCACCGACTTTACGTTCGGCTTTGATACGGCCGTCAGCATAGTCGCATGGTCGCTTGACAGGCTTCACACGACGACCGAGGCGCATCATAGGGCGATGGTGGTCGAGGTCATGGGTAGACACGCGGGCTGGATTGCCGTCTACGGCGGCATCGCCGGAGGCGCAAACGTGATACTTATACCGGAAAAGCCGTTCGACATTACCGAGGTCTGTTCGTATATAGATAAACGAAGGCAACGCGGCAAATGCTCGAGCATCGTTGTGGCCGCGGAAGGCGCGTATCCAAAGGAAGCGGGCGGCATGATAACCAAGGACAAGGCGCTTGACGCATTCGGACACGCCAAGCTCGGCGGGGTGGGCGAGTTTCTTGCCAAGGAAATAGAGAATAGAACCGGCATCGAGTCCAGGCACGTGGTGCTTGGGCATCTTCAACGCGGGGGCACTCCAACGGCCTACGACAGGATACTTGCGACGCGCTTCGGCGTAAAGGCCGTTGAACTGATACATGAGGGCAGGTTCGGCAGGATGGTAGCCCTGCAGGGCAACGCCATAACAGACATCTCCCTTGCCGACGCCACAAGCAAGACAAAGACGGTTGACGCGGAGTCCTTGAGGATTGCCGAGATATTTTTAGGGTAGGGGCGAATGGACGGTAGGATTCAGATGACGACAACCCATGCCGTCGTGTTGACGCTGCTGATAAGCGTAATGGGTTGTTCAAAGACCTCGGACGAGACGGCGATACGCGCCGTTGTCGCCAAGGCGGTTGAAGCCGCTGAGTCAAAGGATGTAGGCGGCTTCATGAAGCTGATCTCAAAGGCATATAAGGACGATTCGGGTAACGACTACAACGCGGTGAAAGGCATCATCCTGTATCAGTTCTTCAGGAGCGATAATGTCATGGTCTTCGTTCGCAGTCTTGAAGTCGAGATAAAGGGCGATACGGCCGTTGTCAACGCAAAGGTCGCGCTCTCAAGAGGAGCGGACATCAAGGGTTTGAAGGACATCCCGCCAGACGCGGCCTCGGCAATGACATTTTCAGTAGTGTTGAAGAAAGAAGACGGCAGATGGAAGGCCGTCAATGCAAGGTGGGAACGGACAGGGGTTAGTGGGCTGATCTAAGGAAGCTCTGATTAATTCTTTTTTTGTCATTGCGTTGTTGTTTTCCTTCCCCGCTTAAAACACGCGAGGACAAGTGAATACGAGATTGCTTCGCGGTGCGAGAATGACGGGTTAGTGAATTAATCAGAGATTCCTTAGCATAAAGTACGCCTATCCCCTGCTTTGCCTTAAAACCTCGGCTCCCCGTCAACGATAACCTCAACCTTGTCTTCGCCCTTTATCACCTCAAGCGTAGGTCTGAAGAATATGAAGTCCTCGTGGAACGGGACGCTTACCTTTCCTCCGAACGAGGAGTTGTCTCCGATGGCGATATGCAGCGTGCCGAGTATCTTTTCGGTTTCAAGGATGTTGTTTGGACGAGTTGCCTTGTCGTTCGTGCCTATGCCAAGCTCCGCGATATTGCCGATCAGGGGATTGGAATCGATCAATCCCCTGAGCTTATCGGCGAACTCACCTTTGCCCGCGACGTCGACCACAGAGCCGTCCTTCACATAAAGCTCGACCGGCCTCGATAGTTTTCTGTCCGGCGCCCATTCGACTATAAGCGTGCCGTTTGCCGTGCCCTCGACAGGCGCAAGGAATGCCTCTCCGGCCGGCAGGTTGCTGAATGAACCGGGCCCGGTTATTATGCCGGTGTCGGCAATGGCTCTCCGGCCTGCTATCGAAAAATTTATCGCCGTGCCGTTGTGCGTGGTTATATAGACCTCTTCGCCTTTGGCAAGCATGGCGGCAACGCGGTTTGTGCGGTCCTGCACCTCGTTCCAGTCCGCGCTCATGGCCCCATCGAGCATATCCTCCTCGAAAAGCGGCATGCTTGCGTATCTTGCGCCCATGATATTCGTAAGAAAATCCCTGAACCGCGTATGCGACGTGGAAAAGTGCGAAAGCGCGATTATCGCGTGAGGCGAGACGCCCGCCTCTTTTATAATGCGTTCAGCGGCCTTGAGCAATGCCTTGTCCGCCTGTTTTTTCAAAATCCTGTCCATCATCCCTGCTTCAATCAATCTATTTACGGCATTGGCGCCGAATGCGGCCTTCCATAATTCTATCGGCGGCTCCTTGCCGTGCCCCATCCTTGACGGGAACTCCGCATAGACCGTATTGCAGTATTCCCTTCCGGCTTCGGCGGCGTCAAGGGCAAGCGCGGACGTTCTTTCACGTTTTTGTTTTGCATCTACGGACAAGTGTTCATCGGCGTTTACAATGTCCGTAAAGATCAGGACTTTTTCATCCTTTTTGACGCCAAGGTTTATCGTGAAGATTCTTTTCAGCGCGTCAACGTTCATATTGCCTCCATGCCTGCGGTTCTATTGACTGCTGTTTTTGAATATACCAGCGTTATGCAGTAAGTCAAGGCGCTCGTCGTGCGGGCAATATAGATTTTTATCTGCCTTGGTGTTTATTCCCTATTAAAGTTCTTTGGCTTCCCGTTGGCTAAGCTACGGTTAGCCCCGGCAAGGAATTGCTCATTTTGAGACCACGTCTTATCGCGCCCAGCACCACTTTGCAATACGAGACTTGTCAAACGATACGCTTTTGTGACACGAAGTGGTGCTGGGCGCGAGTCGCCGTGTAACCGGTCTTTCAAGAAAGGTAGACAAAATATTGACATCCGTTTTTATTTCGCGTATAATTTCAAACATCAGGTCAGTATTTTGGCTGGCATCTGGAGCGTTCGTATGGCCGAGCGAGCGATACTGCTCATTGATGACGATGAAAATTCAAGGCTTAGCCTCTGCGAGATATTGGAGCTGCAGGGCTACGGCGTAATAGCCGTTGCCACCGGCGAAGAAGGGCTGAGGCTCCATAAAGAGAACAACTTCAAGCTGATCCTGACGGATTTGCGGCTCCCGGGCTTGAGCGGCATCGACGTTATCAGGAAGGTCAAGTCTCTAACCCCGGACGCTGAAACAATCATCCTTACAGGTTATGCAACGGTAGAGACCGCCGTCGAGGCCATGCGCATCGGCGCCTTCAGTTATCTTAAAAAGCCGTTCGGCAAAGATGAACTGCTCGTTACCCTTGAAAAAGCGCTTGAACACCATCGCCTCAAGACGGAAAACACCAAACTCAAATCAGAGATACGGCAAAGTTGCGCCGCGGCCATAACCGGCACGAGTCAGGCGGTGGTTGTGCTCAGGGAGGGCATCGAGAAGGTCGCCGATACCGACTCTACCGTATTGATCCTCGGGGAGAGCGGCACCGGAAAGGAGCTTGTCGCCAAGGCTCTGCATTACGGCAGTTCGCGTTGCAACAAGCCGTTTGTTCCTATAAATTGCGCGGCCATACCCGAAGACCTGCTTGAAAGCGAGCTGTTCGGTTTTGAGAAGGGGGCGTTTACCGGCGCAATAGCCGCAAAGGCGGGCAGGTTCGAGGTCGCTGACGGCGGGACCATATTTCTCGACGAGATAGGGGATATGAGTCCGGGCCTTCAGGTCAAGATACTGAGAGTTCTGCAGGAAAAGGAGTTTGAAAGGATCGGGGGCCGGAGCCCGATAAAGGTTGACGTAAGGGTAGTGGCCGCTACGAATCAGGACCTTGAGGCCGCCGTAGAGCACAAAAGATTCAGGAAGGACCTGTACTACCGCTTGAACGTAATACCCATCCATACGCCCACGCTCAGGGAGCGCAGGGACGACATACAGATTCTCTTGAAGCACTTCCTCGACAAAGGGTTTCATCTCAAGAAGAAAGAGATTAAAGGCCCGACCCCTGAGGCAATGAAGGCGCTTCAAGAGTACGACTGGCCGGGCAATATCAGAGAGCTTGAAAACCTCGTGGAAAGGCTCATTGTCCTCAAGGAGGACGGAAGCGCTATAACCATCAAGGACCTGCCAGATAAGATAAGGCAAAAGACCTTTGATTCCGCTGTGTTGGCAGGCAATATTAATATGCCGGCTGATGGCATAGACTTTAACGCGGTTGTGGATAACTTTGAAAAGGATTTGATCATGACGGCCATGAGCAAGGTAGGCGGCGTAAAGAAAAAGGCGGCCGAGTATCTTGGTCTTAACCGTACTACGTTGATCGAGAAGATGAAGCGCAAGGGTATGATCGAGGCGGATGATGACGCGGAGGATATTGTAGAACGCACTAACCCATGACTGTCTCGCAATAACATCGTTCATACAAAATAACCCCGCCATTTATGGCTGGGTTATTTTGTCTTCTCGAAATACAGACTTGATCCGCTACTTGTTCAACTCGTCATATTTCGCGTACAGGATGTTCTCTTCCTTCCAAATCCTCATCTTCAGGTCGGAGAACAACGCACCGCACGCCTTGGCAAAATCGGTGCCCGCGCTTCCAGTGGAATACTTGTCGAAAAACTGCATGACGGCCTTTGACGTAACCTCCATGTCGCTCACGAACAGATCAAGCGCCTGCTTGAGTGACGGGTCCGTCTCAGCGGCCTTCTTGAGCACGGGATAGAGACTATCGTCTTCTTTTTTAAGGTGCGCCAAAAGTCCCATCTTTGCGGAGATCAGCTTATCCCTGCCCTCCTTTGAACTTACACCAAGTTTGCTGACCTCAGTCAGCATCTCGACGATCACATTGTGGTCGTTCTTAAGTTCTTCTACGAGTATTGACATTATTATCGCCTCCTTGCTTTGTGGTTCCGTCTGCCTTTAATCCAAGTATACTCAAGTATCCGTTAAATGTCAATGCGATTCAATTTTGCGCGGCGTATGTGCATGTCGTATCACGCCATCCGGCGTAGTTGCATATTTTTTAGGGCATATTTCAGCCTAATAGGCCTGTCGTTCAGCGTCATTTTTATGACTATGTAAATCAAATTATTGACATGCGTGGGGCAAAGAAATTGATGTAATATGCCCAGATAGGCTGTTTATCAAACAAAATCCAAATTTATCAGCACGTTTGCGCGTCAATTTATGTTGGCACGTAGGTTGCAGTAGTTATATCTCAACCGAACCATTTGTGTGCTTCTCAGGCCGGAGAACAGATGCATAAAGAAATCGGACATAATGCCCAAAATAATGTGCAAGCTGAACGTCAACCGCCAACACGGGTTATATCCATAAGCAGCGGCAAGGGCGGCGTCGGCAAGACTAACACGGTCGCCAATCTTGCGGTCGCCCTTGCGAGGCTTGGAAAGAGGAGCCTTTTGATGGACGCGGACCTTGGTCTGGGGAACCTCGACCTGTTGTTCGGCGTTCAGCCCGAATATAACATTACTCATCTCCTTAGCGGGGCAAAAACAATAGACGAGGTGTTGGTAAAAGGGCCTGACAACATCCTCATCCTGCCTGCCGCGTCCGGCGTTCAGGAGCTTACAAACCTTACGGCCGATGAGAGGCTCTCCCTCATCGCGCATCTTGAAAGCCTCTCCGTCAAGTTTGATATTATGCTGATCGACACCGGAGCCGGCATATCGGACAACGTGCTGTTCTTCAGCGGCGCCTCACATGACATAATGGTCGTGGTTACGCCTCATGGCGCGTCCATCACCGACGCCTGCGCCCTGATGAAGGCGCTTCTCAAAAAACGCGGCGAGCGTTCCTTCAAGCTCCTTGTCAACGGCGTCAAAAGCAGGAAGGAGGGGCTTGAAGCCTATAGGAACGTCGTCGCCCTTGCCTCCACTATGCGCCTCGACATATCGGTTGATTATCTCGCCTGCGTACCGTTTGACGAAAACGTACGGAGGAGCGCCGCTCGCCGGATGACCGTCATGGAGGCGTTCCCGGAGTCGAAGGCGAGCATGGGTTACGAAGAGCTTGCAAGGGTCGTGTTGGATCTTCCGTATCCGGCGACGATGAAGGGCGGAATGCAATTTTTCTGGAGACGGACGTTTGATGCCGCGAACAGGGCGTAGCAGTGCGTAAGAAAAACCAAATGACGTTGAAGGCTACTCAAAAAGCCGTAGATGCGAGGCGGCGAGGAAGCGATGAATGAGACGCACTTTGTTGTGCGTCGCAGTGAGGAGCGACGAGACAACAAAGCATATGCGGTTTTTTCAGCAGCATGGTAGTCAAAAAAAAGAAAGATAAGGATCGTGCAATGAATACATACTGCACCGCGTTGAAACCGGAAAAGTCAAGGCTGTTGGGTGAACATCTGCACATCGTCAAGATAATCGCCTATCAGGTGGCCGGCGGATTGCCGCAGCATATAGACGTCAACGATCTGATAAGCGCGGGCATGATCGGCCTCCTCGAATCCGTGGAGAGGTTCGACTCGTCGCGGGGCGTGCAGTTCAACACCTATGCGTCTATCCGTGTGCGCGGCGCGATAATGGACGAATTGAGGAGCTTGGACTGGATGACGCGCTCCATGCGCGACAAGTCCAACCGTCTGGAAAAGGCATACGGCGCCATAGAGAAAAAGACGGGCAGGCCGGCCGGTGAAGAGGAGGTGGCCGAGTTGATGGGCATTACGACCGAGGAGTTTAACGCCCTTTTGAGCGAGGTGCGTTCCTTAAACGTCCTGAATCTCGAGGACATGGGGCTTAAAAATTTCGACGAGGGCATGGACATATTGGAGTGCATAAAGGACCCGAACGGCTGCGACCCTATGAGCGCGATGAAAACAACGGAGCTTAAAAGGAGCGTTGCCGAGGCGATAGCCTCGCTCCCCGAGAAGGAAAAGCTCATCATATCGCTTTACTACTACGAGGAGTTGACCCTCAAGGAGATCGGCAAGGTGCTCGATATAACCGAGTCGAGGGTCTGCCAGCTTCATACCCAGACCATGTTAAGGCTCAAGTCAAGGCTCAGTGTGTACGCAGATGCGTAAGCTTTTAGGCTGAAGGCGTTCAGGCTGTAGCGCGAAAATCGGCGGGATGGATGAAGCAAAGCGCGCCCAATCAAACGCCGCTGCCGATAATCGTCAACCATTTTCTGATATTATTGAAAAAATAGCGTATAATCTCACTGTAGAACCTTCCCCACAATGAACGACATTGAAACCATAAAAAATCAATTATCCGGCTCGGATCCGCTTGCGCGCAGGGATGCCTGCGCCTTGATAGGCGAGAGGCGGATCGTGGATTTTATCCCGGAGTTGGTCAGGATTATAAGGGATTCAAACCCGGGGGTCAGGGACGCGGCTCTCAACGCCCTTGTCTACATCGGCGGAGCTCGGGTGGCCGAGTCGATCGCGCATCTTCTCAGGGACAACGACGCCTCAGTCCGAAATATGGCGATAGAGGTGCTTGAACTATCCGGTCGAGACGCCGTGTCCGTCGTAACCGCTCTGCTCGACGACGATGACGACGACGTCGTTAAATTTGCGGTGGACATACTTAAAAATATCAATGAAGCAGGCTCCTGCGCGGATGTCCTGAAATTGATGCGGCATCGGAACCCGAACGTGCGCGCCTCCGCCGCGATATGCCTTGGGCGTCTCAAACCCGCGGGCGCGTTGGAAGAGTTGATCAAGGCCATGGCCGATCATGAGGAGTGGGTGAGGTTTTCCGTGGTCGAGGGGCTGGGGCTGCTTAAAGACCCCCGCGCACAGCCGTCTCTTTTGTCCCTCATAGTCTCAGGCGAGGGCGTTTTGATGGAAGCGGCCATTGACGCCCTGAGTTGCATCGCAACGTCGGACGACGCGGCAGGTGTGCTTGTCGAGCTTGAACCGGCCATAGAGGCGGGAAGGGTCGTTGCTATCGGCTCGATAGTGGACCTGCTTGAAAAGGCGTTCTCTCCGGGCGCCGGATTCACGCCCTCCGACGACTTCAAGCGGATATATTTCAAATACCTTGCAACGGCGGTCAGGGAAGGGGACGAGCGCGTCAAACTGGACGCTCTGAGAGGCGTTGGCTTCCTTAAACTCGGCAGCGGCCTTGACCTGATATTCAAGTTTTTGGACGGTCTTAAAGAGCTTGACGAGGACACGGAAAGGCTACTTGTGGACACCGTCATATCGATAGCGCTTGCAAACCGTTCGGTCGTCATTCCGATGCTCCATGCGGGGATGGGCAATGGCGGGATAGGTTTCAAGGTATGCGTAAAGGCGATAGCGGGCATAAGGCCGCCCGAGTCGGTCGGGCCTCTTGCCGCGCTTATGAAGACCGCCAATACTCACGAACTGAGGGACGTTGCCTCGGCGCTCGAGGCGATCGGCACAAAGGAGGCGTCCGCCGCGCTTACAGCCTCGTTGAAGGCTTCAGACGGTCATGCGCGCGGCATATCGGCGCGCGCCCTTGCCTCGCTTGCCGGCGAAGAGGCGGTAAAACCGTTGTTTGCCGCTCTCTTGGAGGAAAAATACAGGGACGTTGCCGAGGCAATAGTCGATGCGCTTGCGGGTATACCCTCCTTGGAAGCGCGCCAAGGCTTCTATCGCCTGTTAAGTTCTGAAAGGGAAGACCTGCGCGAGATGAGCGCGCGGGCATTGAGCTTTATCGGCGACGAGGAAGCGTCGGGGCGTCTTAAGTCGGCCGTTGACGATTCGAGCGCGGCGGTGAGAAAGTCGGTCTACAATTCGCTTGCAAGGATAGGACTCCCGGACGCGGTGGACACGGTAATAGACGGATTGAAGGACCATGACGCCGGCGTCAGGCTTACGGTGTTGAAGGCGCTCGGCGGCTGGAGCGGCGCTCGGCTTCAGGCGGCCGTTCTCGGATGTCTTCAAGACGAGAACATGTGGGTAAGACACCATGCGGCTATGCTGTTGGGCGAGATGGCGGATATGGACGCCGAGGACAGCGTCGTGGCTCTGCTTGACGACGACGAGGCGGTGGTAAAGGTCGCGGCCGCAAAGGCATTGGAGAGGATCGGCGGACTCAAGGCCGTCTCCGCGCTGGAAAAACTGCTTAAATCCCCGGACGACAGGGTAGCGGCGGCGTCGCAAGCCGCGCTAAAGGCCATAAAATGCTCTCGCTTGGTCTAAGCAACAGGCCAAAGCTCTCGCCTGAGACCTTCCGCCTTTTGAGGGACGTCATATATGTGCGTTCAGGCATCGCCTTTGCCGAGGCGAAGACGTATTTGCTTGAGACCCGCCTGTCAAGGCGGCTTGAGATCAGGGGTCTCAAGACCTTCGAGGATTACTATTATTTTTTGACGTACGATCCTGAGCGCGAACAGGAGTTTACCCAGCTCCTGAACGTGATAGTCACGAACGAGACCAGTTTTTTCCGCGATCAGACCCAGCTTGACGTCTTCAGCAAAGGCGTAGTGCCGCGTATTATGGAAGAAAAATCGAGGAGCGGCTCCAAAAATCTGCGTATCTGGAGCGCGGCCTGTTCGACTGGCGAAGAGCCTTATACGCTGGCCATGCTTCTTATGGAGGCCGGTCTGCCGGCAAAGGGCTGGACCATCGAGATCGTGGCCAGCGACATAAGCGAGATAGTGCTCCGGGCCGCGGAGGCCGGCCATTACGACAAATATTCGCTCAGGAACACCCCTGATGTTTATCAGAAAAAATATTTTTCAAACAGCGCGGATGCCTTCTCCATAAAGGAGTCGGTGCGAGGATTCGTCAGGTACAAGCGCATCAATCTGATAGAGGCAAACGATACGCGGTCGGTTATTGGTTTCGACGTGATATTCTGCAGAAACGTATTCATATACTTCGACGACGTTTCCAAGAAGAGGGCCGTGAGCCATCTGTATGATTCCCTTGCAAGGGGCGGGTATCTGTTCGTGGGCTTTTCAGAGTCGCTCCATAATATAACGAGGCTTTTCAAACCGGTAAGCATTGACAGGTCGCTTGTGTACCAGAAGGCGTGAGGCGCGTATGGACAAGATGGAAAAGAAGGTGCTGATTATCGACGACTGCGACATGACGAGACGGCTCTTGAGTTACATCGTAAGAGCGAACGGCTACAAGATAATGAGCGCCACCAACGGCTTCGAGGCGCTTGAGATCATGGCGTCGAACCAGATAGACCTTGTAATCACGGACCTCAACATGCCGCAGATGGACGGGCTTGAGCTTACAAGGAACCTGAGGGCCGGGGAGGCGTACCACGAAATCCCCATAATCATGGTGACAACCGAGGGCGGCGATGATAACATAAAAACCGGCATGACCGCCGGAGTGAGCGCCTATCTCGTAAAGCCCTTCAGCGCGCAAAAACTCCTTTACGAGATGTCGAAGCTGATATGAAGCCGGTATAAATCCCTTTGTTATTATAGTCACCCGCGGTACTATTTTTTTGACAGGTTGTAAGAAAAACCCAATATTGCCGCAGGTTGCTCAAAAACGCCTAGATGCGAGGCGTCGAGGAGCGACGAATGAGACGCACTTTGTTGTGCGTCGTTCGTTCCGAGCGACGAGACAACAAAGCAGATGGGCGTTTTTCAGCAACCTGCTAAAACTACCGGAGGTTTCAGGCATGTACGACCAGAACATGAAGATACTCGTCGTTGACGACTTCGGCACCATGAGGAGGATAATCAAGAATATCCTGCTTGAGATCGGCTATCACAACATAGAGGAGGCCGAGGACGGCGAGATCGCCCTTCAGAAATTGAAGGCAGGCGGCATAGAGTTCGTGATTACCGATTGGAACATGCCCAACATGTCCGGTCTGGAGCTTCTTACCGCCATCAGGCTCGACGAGGCTTTGAAGGGTATTCCGGTTCTCATGGTAACGGCAGAGGCCGCCAAGGAGAACGTCGTCAACGCGGTGCAGGCAGGGGTGAGCAACTATATCGTCAAGCCGTTTACGGCAACTGTGCTCAAGGAGCGCGTGGACGCGATACTTGCCAAGGTCAAGGCCGCCCAGAACCAGAAATATAAATAACGCCGTCGGTCATGTTCCCCTTGAAAGGAGATTTCAGCTATGCCTGAAACGGAGTGGAGTGAACTCTTAAAACGTGTGAAAGATGAACTGGCGCTTCTCGTCAAGTTCGTGGACAAGACGCGAAACGGGCTTGACAGCATCGAGTCCACCGTCAAACTCAGCACGGAAAAGTTTCCCGAGGCATCCCGTCAGATAGACCTCGTTGCCGGCGAGCTTGAGAATGCGGCCAATAACATCATTACGCTCCTTGAGTCCATGATGCTGGAACAGGAAAGGACTCAGTACCTTATCAAATCGCTCTCGGAATGGATAAGTTCAGTGAGCGCCGACAACAAAGACAAGGCATCTGACGCCATCGGCCAGCTTGGCGCCATAAACATAAAACTTAAAAAAGACCTGATGGAGATATTCTCAAACCTTTCCTTTCAGGACCTGACCGGCCAAAAATTGAGGAAGGTGATGACCAGCCTTTCATCGGTCGAGACCAGGCTTTTGGAACTTGCGCTCACCTTCGACATCGTAGGGGACAAGGGCAAGGTTCACAAGGCCAAGAAGGATATGCTCGACGTGCTCAGCGACGCTAAAAAGGAAGAGCCGATGAAATTGAATCAGGAGGTCGTTGATAAGATATTAAGGGAGCTTGGCGCGTAAAGGCCGTGACCGTGAACGGCTAAACGAGATTGCAGCGCGGAGCGAGAACGACCGTGAAAGATAAATGTCCTTAAACGAGATGGACGACATTATAAACGACTTCATCGTGGAGGCCGGGGAGACGCTTGACGGCCTTGACAGGAAGTTCCTTGCCCTTGAAAAGTCCCCGCGCGACGCAACCCTCTTAAACGACATCTTCAGGTCCATGCACACCATCAAGGGAGCGGCCGGGTTTTTAGGCTTCCAGCAGATGGTCGAGGTGTCTCACGTCGCCGAAGACGTGCTCAACAGGCTCAGAAAAGGCGAGATGGTCGCCGACGCGGCCATAATGGACGCCCTGTTGCATTCCGTTGATATGGTCAAACGCCTCCTCAGAAATATAAAGGACAAAAATAGCGCTCAGGAGAATATCGAACCGATAACAAACGCGCTCAAGGCCGTGCTTGCACACGCGCCGCATAAGGCGCAAGATGCGGCGAAGCCGTCCGTGGCAACGCCCTCCGATGCGAAGGAGTCTCAGGAGGCAACGCTCAGGGACAAGGAGACGAGCCTCAGGGTTGATATCGAAAGGCTTGACGCGGTCTTGAATCTTGCCGGAGAGCTGGTGCTCTCGCGGAACAGGTTGTTGCGCCTCGGCTCAAAGGTTCACGAAAGCAGGCTCGACGACGCGCTTTCCTCGCAGTTGGGAGAGGCACTCGCCTCGCTTGACCTCGTTACCTCCGATCTGCAGCTTGCGGTGATGAAGATGAGGATGCAGCCCATCGCAAAGGTGTTCAACAGATTCCCGCGCATGGTCAGGGACCTTGCCAGACAGCACAACAAGGAAATCGAGCTTGTCGTTACCGGACAGGAGACGGAACTCGACAAGACGGTCATCGAGGAGATCGGCGATCCGCTGGTGCATCTCATAAGAAATGCGGTTGATCACGGCATGGAGGAGACCGGGGAGCGCGCATCGAAGGGCAAGCCGCGCACCGGCACGATACGGTTATCGGCCTCTCAGGAGGGCAGGAACATACTCGTGTCCGTGAGCGACGACGGGCGCGGCATGGACCCGTCGTTGATAAAACGCTCGGCCATGGACAAGGGGCTTATATCGGCCGGGGAGGCGGAAGCGCTCTCGGCCAGGGAGGCGTTGAACCTCATATTCATCCCTGGTTTTTCAACCGCCAAGAAGGTGTCGAACCTTTCAGGGAGAGGCGTGGGCATGGACGTGGTCAAGACCAACATATCGCGCATCAACGGCAGCATCGGCATCGAGTCCGAACCCGGCAAAGGCACGAAGATAGAGTTCAGGCTGCCTCTGACGCTGGCCATCATACAGGCGCTGACCGTCGAGGTCAACGGAGAGGTCTACGGCATCCCGCTTTCCACGGTCGTCGAGAATATCAGGATACGAACCGACGAGATAAAGACCGTTAACGGCAAAGAGGTCATCCATCTCAGGAACAGGGTGTTTCCGGTCATGAGGCTCGGCTCGCTCGTCTCGGCGAGCGAGGTACAGAGAGACTCCGCATGGAAGTATATCGTCATTGCCGGCATAGGAGAGAGGTCATTCGGGCTTCTCGTGGACAAGTTGAACGGCCAGGAAGAGATAGTCATGAAGTCGATGGGCGAATATCTCAAGGGCACCGAGGGCATTGCCGGCGCGTGCATCACGGGCGACGGAAACGTAATACTCATCCTTGACGTGGCGGGTCTCCTTGAGGCGCTTGCAAGGACGTATGCGTACTGACGAAGGTTAGAGACGGTTGAGAAACGGTTGAAGAAGGAAGATTAAGTGCCCAAATTAAAAGTGCTCATCGTTGACGACTCAGCGTTCATGCGCAGGGTCTTAAAGCAGATGTTGGAGACGGACCCGTATATAGAGGTGGCAGGCTCTGCCCGTGATGGCGCCGAAGGCGTGGAGATGTGCGCTTCTCTTTCTCCTGACGTGGTAACGATGGACGTCGAGATGCCCAAGATGGACGGGCTTGAGGCGACCCGTCTGATAATGGAGAGGTTTCCGACGCCGATATTGATCGTCAGTTCCCTTACTCTGGAAGGCGCGCAGGCGACGTTCGACGCCCTTGACAGGGGAGCCGTGGACTATATCTCAAAAAACCTCGTCTCGTCGGCGGTGGACGTCTTGAAGATTCAGGACGAACTCATCGCCAAGGTAAAGGCGGTCGGGCACAGGGGAAAGACCGGGCGTTGGCTAAGGGCATTCAGAAAACCGGACGCGCCCGTAATCGTCAACAAACGTTACGGCACGCAAAAGATCGGCTTTGTGGCGATAGGCGCTTCAACGGGCGGGCCAAGAGCCATTCAGGAGGTGCTCTCCCACCTGCCTGCCGACCTCGATACGCCTTTCTTGATCGCTGTGCACATGCCAAAGGCGTTTACCGGTTCATTCGCGGAACGCCTCGACACGCTATGTAAACTCCCGGTCAAGGAGGCCGAGCACGGCGAGATTATAAGGACGAGGCAGGTGCTTTTAAGTCCCGGAGGGTCGCAAACAAGGATTAAAAGAAAAGGCGGCACGAATTTTTGCGTTGACATATCCGACGACCCGCATGATGCGCTGTACAGACCCTCCGTTGACATCTCCATGAGTTCGATAGCCGATTGTTATCCGGGACGCTCGCTCGGCGTGATATTGACCGGCATGGGACATGACGGAGTCGAAGGCATGAAGGCCATCAAGGAGCGCGGAGGCAAGACCATAGCGCAGGACGCCGAGACAAGCACGATATTCGGAATGCCAAAGGCGGTAATAGACGCGGGTATGGCGGATAAGGTGCTCGCCCTCGACAAGATTGCCGCTGAGATTGTCAACATGATATGAATGTGCTATGCTTACAGTGAATGCACTCTTTTTTGTGCATGACAGAATCGTTGTAAATACCGTGTCAATGACCGTTGGCCGTTAAAAATTTTTTCACGGCTCACGGTCACGGTTCACGGCCTTTTAGAGAGGAGGCTGATATGGAGGCTGCAAAGGAAAAAGAGGTCTTGCAACTCGTTACATTCAGGCTTGGACAGGAGGAGTTTTCTCTCGACATATTGAAGGTTCAGGAGATAATACGCCACATGGAGCTTACGCGCGTTCCGAGGACGCCGGATTTCGTGGAGGGCGTAATAAACCTGAGGGGCAGGGTGATACCGGTGCTTGACCTTAGAAAAAGGTTCGGACTGCCGGGCGCCGAGGATACGAGCGCCACGCGGATAATCGTGGTCGAGGTCTCCGGCGTTACCGTGGGACTCAAGGTTGACGGCGTGTCCGAGGTCTTACGCATCAACGCCGACACGGTCGAGCCGCCGCCCGCGCTGGTTACGAACATCGAGTCCGACTACATAAAAGGCGTCGGGAAACTCGACAACCGGCTGCTTATACTGCTTGATGTTTCCAAGATACTAAGCAGATCCGAAAAGGACGCGCTCGGCAAGGTGGTTGTTTAATAGGTTGTTGAAAAAGCAAATATTGACAAAGGCTGTTCAAAAAGCCGCAGATGCGAGGCGGCAAGGAGCGACGAATGAGCCCAGCACCACTTTGTTGCACGAGGGAATTTGTCAAGCAACATGCTTTCGTAATCCAAAGTGGTGCTGGGCGCAGTTCTGAGCGACGAGACAACAAAGCAGATGCGGCTTTTTCAACAGCCGTCTAAGGAACCAAGGAGGTTTTATGAGCATACAATCGGTCAAGGCAAGGCTGTTGGGGAGCTATCTTTTCCTCATACTTCTTTTTATCATCCAGATACCCATAGTCTATCTTCTCGTTGTGCAGATGAGCAAGAAATACGCGCAGATAGTCGAGGTGGCCGCGTTAAGAAAACGCTCGATCGAGATAAACTATGTCCTGAACCGGCATATCATGAACAGGGAGGACGCGCTTGAAGAGGTCTTTCAAACGAAGATGGCCGAGTTCGATCAGACGCTTGTCAGGTTGAAGACCGGCTGGGGAGAGGTGCCGCCGATAACCGGCGAAGCCTCTCTCGACAAGTATAACGGCGTCATGCAGAAGTGGACGCCCATGCGCTCGACGCTCAATGCCGCGATGGACGCTGGCGATAAGCTGAGGGAGAGCATGAACGAACTGGATGCCGGCGCGTTCCCGTTCATCGGCAAGTTGAACGAGATAGTCGCGGGTTTCAGCGTTCTCAAGGACGGCGGGAACGGGAAAAGGGTGGATGTAGCCGGCGCTCAGAGGATGAAGACCATGAAGCTTGCGTACCTTCTGGAGCGATATGCGCGGTCCAACGATAAGCTCGATGAAATCGGCGCGCAGATAGACGATACCATGAAGGACCTTGAAATCAACTACGCGGCGCTTAAAAACGGTTCCGTTGCGCTCAAAATTTCGCCGCTCAAGGATAGGGCACTACTCAACAAATTCGTCGAAGCCGAGGCCGTATATGCCAAGAGAAAGGCGCTCATCCTTTCCACGATGGAATATAAGAGCGATTTCAGCAAGTTCACCAACGAGCTTTCAAACGTGCATACCCCGCAGATGATAGCCGCGACAGAGGCGCTTACCGCCGAAATAGTCGCAGGGGCCGTCAACTCGGCCATGAAGGGCGTACTGTTCATGGCGCTTGTGCTTGTCGTCTCGGCCGGATGCGCCGCGTTTTTCATCTGGATGACCAATCATCAGGTGTTGACGCCCATCCTCACGATAAAGGAGACGGTGGACGGTTTTGCGAGCGGCGATCTGTCGCTTAGGTCGGGTGTGAAGGTAACGCTCCTCGGCAAGGAGTTGAATGACGAGATAACCGGATTGAGCAACAGCGTTGACTCGATGGCGATACGGATGTCCTCCGTCATAGGCAGGATAACCGATTCGTCGAGCCAGCTTGCCTCGGCCGCCGAGGAACTCGCCGCGTCATCCACGCAGATAGCCTCCGGGGCCGATAAACAGTCGGGGCAGACCGTGCAGGTCGCCTCTGCCATGGAGGAGATGAACGCCACGGTCGTCGAGGTAGCCAAGAATTCGCAGCAGGTTTCAGACGCGGCCAAGAGCGCACAAGACATCGCCCTTAAAGGCGGCACGGTAGTCAATCAGGCTGTCAGCGCGATGCAGGAGGTCTCCGTTTCAACCAATATGACGGCGGACACCATAAGGAAGCTCGGCAAAGGCTCGGAGGAGATAGGCAGTATCGTGTCGGTCATCAACGACATCGCGGACCAGACGAACCTTCTCGCTCTCAACGCGGCCATAGAGGCCGCAAGGGCCGGGGAGCAGGGCAGGGGTTTTGCGGTAGTCGCGGACGAGGTGAGAAAACTCGCGGAGAGGACCACAAAGGCCACAAAAGAGATAAGCGAGATGATAAAGGCCATACAGTCCGAAACGACCAAGGCCGTTACAGCGATGGGCGAGGGGGCCTCAAAGGTCGAAAACGGCGTGAGGCTGGCCAATGAGGCGGGCGATTCGTTGAAGAGCATAGTCAAGAGCGTCGAGTACGTGAGCGGCATGATAACGCATATCGCCACGAGCGCCGAGGAGCAAAGCTCCACGACCGACGAGATAACGCAGAACATGGACTCTATCGCCGAGGTCGCAAAGGGCAACGTGGCCGCGATAGCCGAGGTGTCCCGCGCAACCACGGACATGGCGCGTCTGGCCTCCGAACTAAAGGAGCTTGTTACGGGCTTCAAGACGCGCGGGCAAGGCGTCGTGGTGCCTATTCGCGATAAGCCGCGGGACGCGGGTAACGCAATGGCCGGATCGGGCCTGAGCGCGGCCTCGCTTTTGACGAGAAAAGGCTGATAGGAATGTTAAAGGCGGTTGAGGTAAGAAGGTTGAGAAGAAGGTTCAAGGTTAACCCTGAACTTTTTTCAACCCTGAACCATCGTTAACCATCTTAACCTTAAAGTTTCCGGCGCGATTGCCGATAAAAAGATATGGGAAGCGTCAACTGGATTGCGTACAGCCTGGTGATAAAGAAAGACACGATGAAAAACGACGTAATCATAATAAACGCGCAACCGGCTGCGGTTAAGAGAAAGGCCGGGAATGACCAACGTACGAGCGCCGTCGGATACGCGGCGATGGACGCCCCGATAGATACATTCGAGGGCAGGGAGCGCGACAAGTTCTTGTTCGGTCTCAAGACGAATATCGCCTGCGGCGCTTACGCGATAAAACCGGAGCTTATCGCCGAAAGGCTGATAGAGGCGTCATTAGCATGCGTTTTGCGCCGAAGAACGCTTTGAATTTAGATTCGATTTGGCGGACATTTACCCGACTATGACTATCCAGACGAGGATAATGCTTGTAGACGACGACGATGCGGTGCGCGAAGTCATCAGCGAGATGCTGTCGAGGAAAGGTTGGCTGGTAACTGAGTTCAGCGACGCCGAGCAGGCGCTTTGCGAGCTTGGCTCCAACAGATACTCTCTGATCCTCGCCGATATAAACATGCCGGGACTAAACGGCATGGAATTTCTCGAGAGGGCCAAGGAACTTGCCTGCGGCGTTCCGGTCGTTATGATAACCGGGTATCCGTCCATAGACCTCGCCGTCGAGGCCATGAAGGTAGGGGCCGTTGATTTTCTCTCCAAGCCCTTCAAGGCCGAAGAGCTTGAGATAACGGTAAGGAAGGCCATTGACGGGGCAAGGGTTTTCAACTCCAATCAGGCGGCTGACGGAACGGACGCCGCTTTGTCCGTACGCGCGTTGCCTGACGTGGCCAAACACAGGCTTGAGGACAAGATAAAGGAATTATCCATACTGCATACGATAAGCGAAACTCTCGACGAGGTGACTGAGCGCGACGAAATCTATAGAAAGACCATGGACCTGGGGCTGATCATCGCCGACGCGACCAGCTCATTCATCATGGCTGTCGAGCATGGCGGCGCCGAGTTTTCCATGCGCGCAAGCACCGGATTCGGGGCGGCCGGCCCTGTAACCGGAATCAGGGTCATGGCGGATGAGGAGCCGTTCAGAAGCGTCATAAAAAACAGGTGCTACTCTTATCTGTTGCCGGACGAGGATACTCACGCTCGTTTTTGCGCGGATGTTTACGGAGGCCCCCGTCGAAGGCCGCTCCTTCTCGTGCCGATGATGATAAACAAGGAGGTGGTTTCGCTCCTCGGCCTCAACTGCAGGGAGAGCGTGCTGGAACTCAAAAGCGACTCCGTTGCGCTTTTGTCCAATCTGGCGGCAAAGGCGTCCCTCAAGCTGGAAAATATAACCCTTTCCGAAAACATCTTTTCAAGCATAGTAGGCGCGATAGATTCGCTCATCAACGCGCTTGACGCGAAAGATACCTACACGAAAGATCATTCAAACAGGGTAACCCAGTATGCGCTTAAGATAGCCAGAGCGCTCGGATGCAAGAATGAAGTGATCAACAGCATCGGCTTCGCCGGGCCGCTTCACGATATAGGAAAGATAGGCGTAAGGGACGACATCCTGCTGAAAAAGGGCGGTTTTACGATAAACGAACGCGAACTGATGAGGCTCCACGTCCTGCGCGGCGAGGAGATATTGCGCCCGTTGAATCTCATGTCAACCGAAAAAGAGGTCGTCCTGTATCATCACGAACGCTGGGACGGCAACGGGTATCCGAACGGCCTGTCGGCGAGGAACATCCCTTTGGCCGCAAGGGTATTCAGCGTGGCGGACACTTACGACGCCATGACCTCGACACGTCCGTACAGGAGCGCCTTGAGCGCCGAAGTCGCGCGCGATGAAATATGGAGATGCAAGGGCACGCAGTTCGATCCTGAGGTGGTAAACGCCTTTATGGAGTGCGGCATCCTTACCCCGGAAGGCGGCAGGCCCATTGATCTGATGATCCATCCTGACAGGTTGGCGAGACATCATTGAAGATGGTTGAAAAACGGTTTAGGGCTATCCTTTAACCGCCTTTCAACCTTGAACCGTCTCTCAACCCTGAACCCTCTCTTGTTAATCCCGCCTCAAAGTAATATAATGCCCGTCAAACCTAATGAAAAGAGAGAAGCTCGTCCTAAAAGTCCGTCGTGCGATCGAGAACAACGCCATGCTCAAGGCGGGCGAGGTAATCGTTTGTGCCGTTTCAGGCGGCATTGATTCCGTTGTCATGCTGTATGTCCTTGCGTCCTTGAAGGATGAGTATTCCCTTAAGCTCGTGGTCGCTCACCTGAACCATAACCTGAGAGGGGCCGAGTCTCAGCGCGAGATGGCCTTTACAAAGGCGCTTGCAAAACGGTTCGGAGCGCGTTTCCATGCAAAGACTCTTAAGGAAGGCGCGCTGGGCAGCGCATCCGTTCAGGAGGCGGCAAGGCTTGAGCGAAGGAGGTTTCTTGAGCAAACGGCCATGAAGTTCAAGGCGGCCGGCGTGGCAACCGGGCATAACCTCGACGATCAGGCCGAGACAATGCTGATGAGGCTTATAAAGGGGGCCTCTCTTTCCGGGCTTGCCGGTATCCGATTGAAAAGGGGCATGTTCATCAGACCGCTCCTCGACGTGTCAAGGGCTGAGATTGAAAGCTACGCAAAGGCCAATGGCATCGAGTATGTCGTTGATTCGTCGAATATGACCGACAAATACCTGCGTAACGACGTTAGGCATCATCTGATGTGTTACATTAGAAGGCGATACAACCCGAATATCGCCGAGACCATCGCAAGGACGGCAAGCCTTCTGAGGGCGGATGAGGAGTATATCGGCAGGGAGGCTCAAAAGGCATTTCAAGACGCCTTGATAACGACCGACTCTAAAACGATAACGCTCGATGTTGACAAACTTGTTGGACTGCACAGCGCGATAGTTTCAAGGGTGTATCTTTCCGCGGTCCATTTTTTGATAGGTGATTCAAAGAGTTATAGCCATTATGTAAAGCAGTTTATTGATTTGATAAAATCCTCAGGGCCCAATGCCGTCTTACGTCAGCCGGGTGTATGGTCAGAAAGAAATTATACGCGGGTTACGATTACGAGCAAGGCGCCGTTGAGGTCTGAGTTTCGTCGGATAGAACTTGCAGTGCCGGGACTTACTGTCTTTAAGGGAGCGGGCATCGGCATCAAGGCCGAGATAGTCGCGGTCGGGCGCGTTCCAGAGCGTTTTTTGCCGGACGAGGCAACGGCGTACTTCGATTACGATATGATGCCGAGGTGTAATCTTGTGGCAAGGCCCATGCTTGCAGGCGACCGGATAGTTCCATTCGGTTTGGCCGGAACCAAGAAGGTCAAAGATTTGTACATTGACAAGAAGGTCCCTGCTTTCCAACGGCGCGTCATTCCTCTTATCCTAAGCGGAGAGGATATCTTATGGATACCCGGCGTGAAAAGGTCTGATCTGTACAGACTCTCAGGGACAACGAAGCGCGTGTTGAAGCTGGTTAAGACCGTGAACCGTGACCGTTGACCGTGTAAAGGCCGTGAACCGCGACCGTGAACCGTGTAAAAAAGAAATCTTTTACGGTCACGGACAACGGTCACGATAGTTTCACGATTCACGGACATGATCGCGGTCTTTGGAGCTTTTTTCTTGCGGGATTGGATGCGCTTTTGATAAGATAATATAATTTACCAATAGTCTGCGGGGTGAGCGCGATGTTGATCTCTTATAAGGGCATAATGCCCAAGGTGCATGAAACCGTATATATCGAAGAGAGCGC
Source organism: Deltaproteobacteria bacterium (assembly GCA_016213015.1). GTDB lineage: Bacteria > Desulfobacterota > GWC2-55-46 > GWC2-55-46 > GWC2-55-46 > JACRCE01. The sequence continues at coordinate 44,507 of JACRCE010000057.1, forward strand.
CAAGGTCATAGGCGACGTCGAGATAGGGGAGTTGTCCAGCATCTGGTTCAACGCGGTTGTCAGGGGCGACGTCAACTACATACGCATCGGCAGACGCACGAACGTGCAGGACAACTGCACCTTGCACGTTACAAAGGACACCTGCCCGCTCATCATAGGCGATGAGATAACCATCGGGCACAACGTAACCCTGCACGGCTGCGTGGTCAGGGACAGATGCCTTATCGGCATGGGCGCAATCGTGCTCGACAACGCGGACATAGGCTCTGACTCGATAATCGGCGCTGGAAGCGTGGTTACCGAGGGCGCGAAGATACCGCCGGAGAGCCTTGTCATGGGCATACCCGGGAAAGTGGTGCGCCGACTGAAGCCGGATGAGATCGCGCGCATCAAAAAGTCGGCGGCCAATTATATCGAGTATGTGAAGGATTATCGGTAATTATCCGTAAATTCTTTTGAGCACGGTGAATCATGTTAAACGACGGCGAATTGACAGCGTCATTGCAAGATATCGAGTCGGACAGGGTTGAGCGAAAAGCCTCCGTCTCTGATAGGAAAGAGATAAAACAGGCAATCTGCGCCTTTGCTAATGACATGTCGAATTCTAAAATGCCGGGCGTCATCTTTATTGGTGTACATAATGACGGTGGTTGTTCCAACCTGCCGATAACCGACGAATTGTTGCTCATGCTGTCGGATATGCGATCGAACGGTAATATATTACCGTTTCCAATAATGTCGGTGCAAAAAAAGATGTTAAATGGTTGCGCGATGGCCGTTATAGAGGTGGAGCCGTCCGATGAAACTCCCGTTAGATTAGACGGCCGGGTGTGGATACGCATTGGCCCAAGCAGGAGAACGGCAACCTCGGCTGAGGAACGAGCGTTATCGGAAAAAAGGCGAAGCAATAATCTTCCGTTCGATCATCGTCCGTTGAAGGGTTCGTCATTGGAGGAGCTTGATCTCGATTTTTTCAAGCGCGAATACCTGCCAAATGCAGTTGACCGTGATGTCCTTGAGCAGAATCAGCGTACGATAAACGAGCAACTTGCATCAGTGCGTTTTCTAACCGCTGATGGGATTCCAACCGTTGTAGCCATGCTCGTTATCGGTAAAGACCCGCGTAAGTGGCTGCCATGCGCGTACATTCAATTCTTACGCATTGACGGGGTTGATATAACCGACCCCATATTGAATCAGCGGGAGATAAGCGGCCCGTTGACGGAAGTCTTGTTAAACCTTGATGATCTTCTTAAAATCAATATTTTCACTTCCAGCGATGTCTCTCAATCAACCACGGAGATAAAACACCCGGATTTTCCAATCGTTGCGCTTCAACAGTTAAGCCGTAATGCCGTCATGCACAGGGCTTATGAACACACAAATGCGCCGGTTCGCATTAATTGGTTTGCGGACAGGATCGAGATTTCCAACCCCGGCGGATTGTACGGGCAGGTCACCCAAGAAAATTTCGGCAAAGGGCAGACTGATTATCGTAATCCTGTTCTTTCCGAGGCTATGAAGACGCTTGGGTTCGTACAACGTTTTGGGATGGGGATACCGCTTGCCAAGAAAGAGCTTCATGAGAATGGCAATCCTGAACCGGAATTCAGTTTCGATGGCAATAACGTCCTTGCGATTATCAGAAAACGGCAATGAAAACGATCGTTTTTTTCAACAATAAAGGCGGCGTCGGTAAAACATCTCTCGTATATCATCTGGCATGGATGTTTGCCGACCGCGGAGTCAAAGTCGTAGCGGCCGACATGGACCCACAGGCAAATCTGACCTCGATGTTTCTTGATGAAAATCGTCTTGAAGAACTCTGGCCTGATGGTGAGCACCCAAAAACCATATTTGGCAGCATTCGTCCAATCATGCGCGGGCTAGGTGATATCACGGAGCCGCACGTCGAGGAGATATCCGATAATATCGGTTTGCTGGTTGGAGATCTTGGATTATCCGGTTTTGAAGATAACCTTTCATATAATTGGACTAAATGCGGCGATCGTGATGAAGCCGCATTTAGAGTCATATCTGCATTCCATAGGATAATGCTATATGCCTCGAAGCGCATGCAGGCTGAGCTTGTTCTTATTGACGTAGGGCCTAATCTCGGCGCAATAAATCGCGCCGCTATTATTTCCTCTCAAGACGTCGTCGTTCCGTTGGCGCCGGACCTCTTTTCGCTTCAAGGCTTGAAGAACTTAGGGCCTGCCCTGAGGCACTGGCGGGATGAATGGAAGGATAGGTTAAAGAAGAACCCTGACGCTACGCTTGACTTGCCGCAAGGTGTGATGAAACCGATCGGCTATGTGATACTTCAATATGCAATACGCGCCGACAAACCTGTGAAGGCGTATGAGCGCTGGATGGCTCGTATACCGAAAATCTATCGTGAGTCGGTGTTGGATGAGGAATTATTTGCCGCAATTGCAGACGTTGCACAAGACCCATATTGCCTTTACATGGTAAAACATTATAGGAGTCTGATGCCTCTTGCCATGGAAGCACGTAAGCCTATATTCTTTCTGAAGCCCGCTGACGGCGCCATAGGTTCTCATGCCGTGTCAGTTCAGAATTGTTACGACGATTTTGAAAGGTTGGCTCGTAAAATAGCGCTGATGCGCGGGATACCAATACAATAATTCGGTTAATCATCGTATATGTTCAACCTCACATTTTTCGAGCTCCTGCAAAAGGGCGGCATTACCGTAATCGTGCTTGGTTTTTTTTCCATCGTCTCGATTGCCGTGATGCTTGAGAGGGCCTTTTTTTTCCGCTCTTTCAAACGCGGGGTAGATTCGTTTTACCGCGCCCTTGCGGACGTCGTTGCCAAAGGCGGGGCTGAGGCCGGCGCTATCCTTTGCGCCAATGCCGCATCGCCTCTTGCGTCCATATACGTCGCCGGTTACGCAAGGCGCAAAAAAGGCAGGGATGAAGTCCTTCGCGCAATGGAGCTTGCGGGCAGGGGCGAGTTGTCCCAGCTTGACAGGCTTGTCGGACTCCTTGGAACCATCGGCTCAACGGCCCCGTTCATCGGGCTTTTCGGAACCGTGCTCGGCATTATCAGGGCGTTTTCCGATCTGAGTTCCGCTCACGCCTCATTAGGTCCGGCCGCGGTCGCCGACGGCATCGCCGAGGCGCTTGTGGCAACCGCAGTCGGGTTGTTCGTAGCCGTACCCGCTGTCATGGCATATAACTATTTCGTCAGAACGTCGTCTAAATACGCGCTCATGCTTGAGGCGAAGTCATCGGAGTTCGTTGACATGATAATGGCCGACTTACCTTTCTTGAAAGAAAGGTAAGCCAAAGAACTTTAATAGGGAATAAATAGCAGGGCAGATTAAAATCAATATTGCCCGTGCGGCTTACGGGAGGTCTTTAAATCTTGGCTTGGAAAACCAACATCTCGCATGAAAAGGTGATGGCTGAGATAAACATCACGCCGCTTACGGACGTGATGCTCGTCCTGCTTGTCATCTTCATGGTAACGACCCCGCTTATCATGAGCGGCGCGCTTAACGTCAAACTCCCGCGCGCGGGGAGCGCGGTAAGCGGGAGCCAACAGGGTCTGACCGTTACGGTCGGCGCAAACGGCGCGATCGAGCTTGACGGCAGGGCGGTCGCGTTCCAAGACCTTCATTCGATTCTCAAGGAAAGGCTCGCCTCCGGCGCGGATACCTCGGTCGCGGTAAAGGCCGACTCCGATGCAAGACACGGAGACGTCGTAAGGGTGCTCGATATCGCTAAGCAGGCCGGGGCGCTCAAGCTGGGTATAGCCGTAGAGCGCGGGGATGAGAGGCGCAACGCAGTCAGATGACGCACAGATACGCGGCAATAGACATAGGCACCAACACCTTGAGGCTTCTCATCGCCGGGATGGACAACAATGGAATCACGCCCATCGTATACGACAGGCGTATCACAAGGCTTGGCGGCAAGTACGATGAAAAGACCGGGATAGACCCTGCCTCGGCGGAACGGACGATAAACGCGCTCGCAGAGTTCAAAAGGCAAATCCGCTTAAACGGGGTTGAAAACGTAACGGCGGTCGCAACCTCGGTGGTGCGTCGTTCAGCCAACAAGGAATGGTTCCTCGGCGAGGCGTTGAAAAAAACAGGCGTCGTCATTGACGTGATATCAGGCGATGAGGAGGCGCGTCTGTCGCTCCTTGGAGTGCTTTCCGTGTTGAGGCCCGGAGGGTGCGAAAGGCGCATGGTCATTGACATAGGCGGAGGATCAACCGAGTTCATATTGACCGATACGGCATCAAAGCCTCGCGCATGGAGCATGGAGATGGGGGTCGTTCATCTGACTGAGATGCATCTCAAGAGCGACCCGCCAAGCGCAGGTGAAGTCCATGACCTTGAGGCGGACATCGAGGCTACGATAAACGAACTCAAGCAACTTATGCTCGTCTCCGGCGTTGACCCTGCCGCGTATTCAAAGGCCGTAGGCGCTCAATTCGTGGGAACCGCAGGCACAATTACGACCCTTGCCGCGCTCGACATGAATCTGATCGAGTACGACCGCAACAGGATAAACAATCATAAACTCTCAAAGGAAACGATACGGGCTGTCTACGACCGTCTGCTTGCGATGAATATGAAGGAACGCTCAGGGGTATTGAGCCTTGAGAAGGGCAGAGAAGACCTTATAATACCCGGCACCGCAATAACGCTTTGCGTAATGGAGGCGTTCGGCTTTGATGAGGTGATTGTTTCGGACGCGGGGTTGCTTGAAGGCGTGATACTCTCAAAAGGAGGGTTGTAAATGGGCGATAACACAAGAACCGCTCTTACGTTTGACGACGTTTTGCTTGAACCGGCGTTCTCGAGGATACTGCCGAGGGACGTTGACGTGTCAACGAGGCTTACAAACGAGATACGTCTTAACGTGCCGCTCATAAGCGCGGCAATGGATACGGTAACGGAGTCGCGCATGGCCATAGCAATAGCTCAGGAGGGCGGCATCGGGATAATACACAAGAACCTCACCATCGACGAGCAGGCCGGGATGATCGACAAGGTGAAGAAGTACGAATCCGTCGTCATAAAAAATCCGCTTACCCTTCATCCCGACCAGAGGTTGTCCGACGCCCTTGAGATAATGAAGACCGAGCAGATATCCGGTTTTCCGGTCGTCAAGGACGGTGTGCTCGTGGGCATCCTGACCAACAGGGACCTGCGCTTCGAGAGTAATCCCGAAAAGCGCATCGTTGACATGATGACAAAGGACGTGGTTACGGCCTTGCAGGGCATCAGCATCGAAAAGGCCAAAGAGATACTCCATAAGCACAGGATAGAAAAACTGCCGGTAGTTGACAAGAAAAATCACCTCAAGGGCCTTATCACCGTAACCGACATAGAAAAGAGGGAGAGGTTTCCAAACTCATGTAAGGACAAACATGGGCGTTTGAGGGTAGGCGCGGCGGTCGGCGTGTCGTTTGACAGGGAGGCGCGGATAGACGCCCTTTTGAAGGCAGGGGCCGACTGCATCGTGGTTGACACGGCCCACGGCCACAGCAAGGGGGTGCTTGAGGCCATCATGGACACAAGAAAGACGTTTAAGAAGTGCCAGCTCATCGCAGGCAATATCGCCACGGCAGAGGCCGCTCAAGCGCTCATCAAGGCAGGGGTTGACGCGATAAAGGTCGGGGTCGGGCCGGGTTCCATCTGCACGACACGGGTCGTTACAGGCATCGGCGTGCCCCAGATAACCGCCGTATCGGACGTGGTGCAGGTGGCAAGGAGAAAGGGTATCCCTGTCATTGCCGATGGCGGCATAAAATATTCAGGCGACGTAACAAAGGCCATCGCGATCGGAGCGGACACCGTAATGGTGGGCGGCCTGTTTGCGGGCACCGACGAAAGCCCGGGCGAGACCATACTCTATCAGGGCAGGACGTATAAGGTTTACAGGGGCATGGGTTCTATAGAGGCCATGAAAAAAGGCAGTAAGGATAGGTACTTTCAAGACGACGTTGAGAGCGACCTTAAATTCGTGCCGGAGGGCATCGAGGGCAGGGTGGCTCATAAGGGGGCCATCTCGTCGTTGATATATCAACTTGTCGGCGGGCTTAAAGCGGGCATGGGATACTGCGGCGCGGCCAATATAAGCGAGTTGCACAGGAAGGCTCGGTTCGTGAGGATTACGGCCTCCGGCCTCCGTGAGAGCCACGTGCACGACGTTACCATCACCAAAGAGGCGCCGAACTACAAGACGGAAGTATAACCTATAGGGGAGCAAAGAAGCCCCTCGCCGGCGGATGTGCTTTATGTCCTGTGTTCTTGAAAAAGGAAAACCATGCAAGACATCCATACTCAAAAAATACTGATCCTCGACTTCGGCTCACAGTACACTCAGCTCATTGCGCGCCGGGTGCGCGAGCAGAAGGTCTACTGCGAGATACACCCTTACAAGGTCGGTCTGAAGTTCATAAAAGGCTTTGCCCCTCAGGGCATAATCCTATCAGGCGGCCCCTCGTCCGTCTATGACAAGGCCGCTCCTAAGATTCCAAAAGAGGTCTTTGACCTCAACATCCCTGTGCTCGGCATCTGTTATGGGATGCAACTCATGGCGCATCTCCTCGGAGGAAGGGTTCAGAGATCAAAGGAGCGGGAGTACGGCGGGGCCGGCCTTGAAATAAGAAAAACAAGCACCTTGTTTAGCGGTCTTGCAGGCTCAATCAACGTCTGGATGAGCCACGGCGACAAAGTGGAAATAGTCCCGCATGGATTCAGCGTAACGGCAAGGAGCACAAATGCGGCCAACTGCGCCATGCAGGACGAGGCAAGGAAACTCTTTGGCGTTCAGTTCCACCCTGAGGTATCTCATACCCCGGAGGGTAGCAAGATACTGGGGAACTTTCTCTTTAACGTATGCGAATGTGAGCCGCTTTGGAACATGCGCTCTTTTATCGATTCCTCCATCTCGGCAATACGCGCAAAGGTTGGAGACAACAAGGTGGTCTGCGGCATAAGCGGCGGGGTTGACTCATCCGTCGCGGCGCTCCTTGTTCACAAGGCCATCGGAAAAAACCTGACCTGCATATTCGTTGACAACGGCGTCTTGAGAAAGGGAGAGGCGGACAGGGTGGAGGCCATGCTTAAAAGGCACTTTCATATGAATATCAAGCGCGTCAACGCGGCTGACAGATTTCTCAGGAAACTAAAGGGCGTCATAGACCCTGAGCGTAAACGGAAGATTATCGGCAACGAGTTCATCAGGGTGTTTCAGGATGAGGCGAAGAAGATAAAGAACGTCTCCTTTCTCGCGCAGGGAACGCTCTACCCGGACGTGATAGAGAGCGTGTCGTTCAAGGGGCCTTCGGCCACGATCAAGAGCCATCATAACGTGGGCGGACTTTTGAAGAACATGCGCCTTCAACTCGTGGAGCCGCTCAGAGAGCTTTTCAAGGACGAGGTGAGGGCGCTTGGCAAAGAACTCGGCATGGACGAGGAGCTTATCAATAGACAGCCGTTCCCGGGCCCGGGTCTTGCCATACGGATAATAGGCGAGGTTACGCGCAAAAGATGCGATATACTGAGAGAGGCGGACGCGATAACCCTTGAGGAGATAACCGCCGCCGGACTCTATAATAAGCTGTGGCAGTCCTTTGCGGTTTTACTTCCCATAAAGACCGTGGGCGTTATGGGCGACGAGAGGACTTACGAGAACGTGGTTGCCATACGCGCCGTCCAGAGCGTTGACGGCATGACCGCGGACTGGGTGCGGCTACCGTATGACTGCCTTGGCAGGATATCCACGAGGATAATCAACGAGGTCAAGGGCGTTAATCGAGTGGTCTACGACATAAGCTCCAAGCCGCCGAGCACTATAGAATGGGAGTAACGAGAAAATGGTAGAGGACCTTAAAGGTCAGGAGACGTGGCGGCTCTTCCGCATAATGAGCGAGTTCATCGAAGGGTTTGACGAGCTTTCGGACATAGGCCCGGCAGTTTCGATATTCGGCTCCGCGAGGCTTGGCAAGGGCAACAAGTATTACAAGCAGTGCCTTGACGTGTCGAGCCTGCTCTCGAAAAACGGCTACAGCATCATAACCGGCGGCGGCCCGGGCATCATGGAGGCGGCCAACAAGGGCGCGAGGATGAACGGCGGGCTCTCGGTCGGGCTTAACATAACGCTTCCGATGGAGCAAAAGCCCAACAAGTTCCAGAACCGATCCTTGAACTTCAAGTATTTCTTCGCCAGAAAGGTCATGTTCGTCAAGTACGCCATAGGGTACGTCTGTATGCCCGGCGGCTTCGGCACGCTCGACGAGTTCTTCGAGGCGCTTACCCTCATACAGACACATAAGATATATCCATTCCCGCTCATCCTCTTCGGACGCGAATACTGGACGCCGCTAATGGACTTCATGAAACACACGATGATGAAACACAAGACTATTTCTCCCGAAGACCTGAAGTTTATTGACCTTACCGACGATCCTCAGGTCGTGCTCGATATAATGAACAGACACATGAACAGCAAATTGAAATTGATAGAAGACGCGGCAAGACAGGGCAAGAAAAAGGCCGTGAAGAAGAAGTAACCCTGATTGTTTGGAAGAATCCGGCTGAAGAGGTTTTTTTATGGCAAGATACGATGGAGACTTAACAATGATTACCGAAGAAACGATCAAAGAGGCCGCGAAACGGCTTGCAGATAAGTTTCATCCGGACCGGATTATCCTTTTCGGTTCTTATGCGAGGGGCACGGCGGACAAGCACAGCGACGTTGACCTGCTCGTGATATGCCGGGTTAAGAAAAATAGAAGGAAGCTGGCGAATGAGATGGATATGACGCTATGGGGGCTTGAAATGGCTAGGGATATTATAATCCTTACGCCCGAAGAGTTTGAACGTGATAAGCATATCCCAGGCACCATAGCAAGGCCGGCATGGAAAGAAGGCAAGGTCATGTATGAGCATAAAAAGACAAGACATTGAAATAAAGGTGCGCGAGTGGACTTCCTTTGCCGATGAGGATTTAAGGGTTGCCCGTCAGGCCCTTAAACTTTCAAGTAGTTGTCCTTACAGGATCGTTGCATATCATGCTCAACAATGCGCGGAGAAATATTTAAAGGCGTTCTTGGTCTATAAGAAAAAAGACTTTCCTTATACCCATAATATAGCGCGTCTGCTGGAATTATGTCAGCATCATGGTTCGTGGCCTAATGATCTGCTGGTTGCGGCAGAATTGACCTCTTATGCCGTTACCGCTCGCTATCCCGGAGAAGACACAGTGAGCAGAACAGAGGCGTTAAAAGCGGTTGAATCGGCCTCTCTCGCAAGAAAAACCGTAAGGTCTGCCTTAAAGCAGGAGGGTTTGATTTTGTGAGCGTTGCCTCTATCGGCAGCCACTAAAAGGAGTCTTTACATGCCACATACGCACGATCATGAGGAGTACCGGAAGATAGAAGTCCTGATTGAACAAGACCAGCTTGAACTGTTAACCGCTCTCGCGGACGAGTACAGGGAAAAACTCGGCAAGGGGTGGGACCTTAGCGCCGTCGTAAGGGTGGCCGTGGGGGATTTTTTGACTAAGATGGGGAAGATGAGCTGACCGAATGTATTCAAACTACCTGACCCAAGTCAAAGGCCGCGTGGATTCAAATAAGGACTGCGGCGTTGACGAGATGCGCTCTCTTGTCGACAAGGCTGAGGCGCGCCTTTTCGGCGAGGCCGGGCGCTTCGAGACCTTTCACTGGAGCGCCAACATCCACGGCGTAGTCATCAGGCTCGTTACCAACTCAAGGCACCTTTATGAGTTCTGGGTTGAAAACTGGTATCCGGCCCCGCGCTCCCATACCGTGCTTCCTCACGGGGTCATCTACGCCGTAACCGGCATCTCAGGCGAGGCCCCGCGCGCCCACTACAACCACGAGACAAAGACGGCCGTGTTCGTCAACACCGAATACTACGGCCAGTGCAAGAGCTGGGCGCTCGGCATGGCCGCCGATATATTGGAGACCCAGCACGGCATACATTCCATACACGGCTCATGCGCCGTGGTCAAGGGCAAGGGCGTCGTTATAATCGCCCCGACCGGCACCGGGAAATCAACGCATACATGGGGGTTGATGCAGCTGCCCGACGGCAAGATTCACTCGGACGACTGGATATTCCTTCAGTACAAGAAGGGGCTTGCCATGGCCGACATCTCGGAGAGAAAGTTCTACCTCCGCACGGACATGGTAAGGAGCTTTCCTGAGATAGCCCCTCTGCTGAAAAAAAGCATGTGCGAGAACGTGGTTGACAGCGACTTTACGGCCTTCGGCAACTCAAGGGCGCTCCTTGACCCGGAATGGATAGCCGGGCCCGATAAGTTCGTGGAGAGAACGGCCGTCGCGTCCGTAGTCCTATTGAGGCGCGACAAGGAATCGCCGCCGGAACTCAGGCTCAACGCCGATGACGCGCTGCGTATCCTTGAACAGGGCAGGGTGCTCTCGCTTGCGGGCTCCGGCGCGAAGGACGGGGAGTTCACTTACGAGCCGTACTACAACCCGTATCTACTCGTCAGAAGGAATAAGATGCAGAACGACTTCTTCAGGCAACTGTTCTCAGCCGCGACATGTCATATCTTGAATACCGGAGTCGAGGACGTGAGCCAGACTCAATCGCGCATAAGACGCATCGTGGATGAGGCATGAAACGACCGCAGATGCGTAAACGTCGGAAAGATAACGCCAAACAGTAAACACACCACAGGCTGTATTCCTCCTTTGACAACCAACTGACGTTTCTTGTTTTTCAAGCCTCTTAATAATTCACTTGCAATGCTATAGTACTAATGGTAACATCTGCGTATAAATTCAATTGGCGCAAAGCAATATAACTTATATCATGGAGAATGTTATGTCAGATGGCTACATAATGGTGCTCATCACAGTATCAAAGCCTGAGGAAGGCGAGGCAATAGCCAAAAAAGTGGTTGAGGAAGGGCTTGCGGCATGTTGCAATATAGTCTCAGGGCTTCGTTCGATATACAGTTGGGAAGGCAAGTTGTGCAACGAGCCTGAGGCGTTGTGTATCTTCAAGACCCGCGCATCCATGTTCGACAGGCTCAAGGACAGGATAAAGGAGTTGCACAGCTACAAGGTTCCCGAGATAATCTCAATCGACATAAAGAACGGTCTTGCCGAGTACCTTGGCTGGATTGACGAGAGCACCAACGGTTAAAGCGTCTGACTCCCTGGGCCTGCCGCTCCTCCGATCGCATATCTTATAATCCCTGTTTCATTTATAAAGAACCACTTCATCGAGGCGTTGTTGTTCGTGGGGTTGGCATTCACTGTGAAGGCAGGGGTTCCGTCGCCATTCGTTCCGGCGGTCAGCGTGAAGGTATAGTCCTTTTCAATGCGCACCGGCCCGCCTGGGCCGTTTGTCAGTACGCCGGTTGTTTCAAGTACGTCAAAGTCCGCGGTGTATCCCCCTCCCGCGTCCTGTTTGTATAATTCCTCGGATTTATTGATTGACGTAAGATATGATATTGCCGCGGTCTCTCTCGCTTTATTCAGAACGTTGCCGTAGAGCGTTACGGATATGGCGGCAAGGATGGCGATTATGCTTACAACCGCAAGGAGTTCAAGCAGGGTAAAGCCGTTATCTGCCACGGCTTCCCATCTTGCCGAGTGCCATTTGGTCGAACTTTTCACGTTATTTCCTGTTTATACCGCCTGAGAAGGCGTCGGGAGAGGCGCTCAACCTGCTCATAAGGGTCTTTATCGCCTCCAGAGCCTCATCCTTTTTCCCTTCTTCGATCAAGCGTCTTATTTGTTCAAGGGTTGCGTTAAGAGAGGCGTGAAGCGCGTTGTCGCCTGAGCGCGCTTCATGCAGAAAGTCCGAGAGCCTGTTGAATATGCCTTCTATCTCAACGAGGTTGTCGCGTCTTCTCAGGCGTATGTGTTGGCCGAACCTGCCGGCCATGAACTCTTCCGCCGTTTTTTCAAACCTATAGATAGGCCCGGCTATACGGTGGGTTACGAATATCATGTATACCGCGGTCAGGATGGCGACTATGATTATGCTTATCCATATCCTCGAGTGCAGGTACAGCACTGTATGCGCCGCAATGGCCTGCTCCTGCAGCCCGGTTGAATAGTACAGGTCTCGGTAAAGAGGGTAAAAGATGATTGCGCCAAGCGCTATCGAATATAAGATGACGAAGCCGAACGCCTTCACGGCCGCTTCCATCTGGTAGCTCGGCTTGATTAGAAAGCGTCTCCTTCTGTGCTGTTCCATGTTCATGGCAACGCCCCGTTGACTTATAATTCAATGTAAAGATGAGTTATTGACGTGATTATACCATGTTTTGATTGGATTTCAACCCCACTCTTACCTCTCCTTGAAAAAAGGGGAGGAGTTGGTTGCAGGGCGGGCAATGCCTGTCCTACAACCCGGTCAATACCCCACATTCGGCAGGTTGGTGTCTGTCGTGTCCTTGTAAACTATACGGTGGTAGTTTCCAGAGTAGTTGCCGGTTGTCTCGAACCATGTGTAGTACATCCTGTATTTGCCGTCCGGCAACAGGATTATCTCCGGATCCATGGCGCTGTCTGTGCTGGAGCCGCCTGTATTCAGGGTTTTCATCAAAGAAAGGTTTGTCGGCCCGGGCAGGTTAGCGTCCGTCGTATCCTTGTACAGTATCCTCCAGCACGCGCAATTCGGCACATTGTCGCCATAGCCGTAATAGAGCCTGTAGCCGGTTGCGGTCTGCAAAACCTTGGGCCATGACGCCCTGTCGTATTGCGTCCCTCCCATGCCGAGGTCTATTGCCGAACCGAGGTTGGTATTGTCAGGCGGGTTGCCGTTGGTCGTGTCCCTGTAGGAAAGTTTTTCGTTGCTACTTACAAGGTTGGCGTAATACACGCGGTAGCCCCCGCCTGGACGCGCCACCACGTTCGGGTGCATCGTGCTGGTTCCGATAAGCTGAGTTGCCGCGCCGAGGTTTCCCGCGTTCGGCGGGTTTGTGTCCGTGGTGTCCCTGTACACGATGGTGTTGTTGCCGCCTGAAGCGCGGTTGTAGTATAGCCTGTAGCGTCCGTCGCCAAGTTGCACTATCTCCGGGCCGTATGCTTGATCACCCGATACGCCTATGCCGAGCAGTTGAAGCGGACTTGACGCGATGTTGGTGTCGTTCGGCGGGTTGGTGTCGCTGGTGTCTTTGTACCCGATATCCCAGAAATTGGCTGATGTGTCCGATTTATAGGCGTAATACATCCTGTAACGGCCGTCGGATAGTTGCATAACCTCAGGGTTGGTGGCCCTGTCGTCCTTGGAAGTGCCTACTATGCCAGGATTCGTAGCAGGCACTTTCGGACCAAGGTTTATTTTTGATATCAGCGCGTATAGCACGATGGTGTCGCCGAGGTTGTTGTTGTCTATCCTGTGAAGCGACTGTTTGAGGTGGCAACTGCTCGTGCCGCACCCTTTAAGGCTTCCGCCGCAACTGCTTTCATTGGTCATAAGGCCGCCATAATAGTAATGGCATGCGTTGCATATATAGTTGTGGCTCGCGGACGTAATATCATTCCCGTTTACGCGCTTTCTAAAAAGGCTGGACAAGGGGGAGCCGTGAGGTTCATGGCAGTTTACGCAGGCAAGCACGAAGTTTATCCCGGCTATCCTGTCGGCCATCTCATACGGGGCTTTTGTATATACCGCAAAGCCCCTGCCTATAGGCTCGTTGTAAAACGGACTTGCCGCGTCGGTATCGGGCGTGTTGCAGTTGTTGACATAAGGACTCCCGGGGGCGCAGCATCCGAAGGGCGAGACGTTTGCCGCGTCAAGGCCGTGCGGCTCCCAGCCTGAGGCCGTAACGCAGTCGCCGTCCGGCTGGCTTCCGCTTGCACAGTAGTTCTTATTAACGCCGGGCGGGAAGGCGTTGCCGGCCGAGTCCTTGCCCCAATATATCGGCAGGTGGGTGCCGACCTGATGTTGGTGGCAGTCAAGGCAGAAGGTTACGTAGTCCGGGAGCGCGTTGCCGTCAGGCTCGTACCCGCCCGTTGTGCCGCCGTAAGGCGGCCTGTATATTGCATATTGATCAAAGGGCATGTTGGTTGCTCCTAACCCATACCCTCTGTCCTTGTTGAACTGCCAGCCGCCAGTGCCTATGTTGGGGAAGTGTTGCAAAAGGCCGTTCATCTTCTCTTCCGGGTCGTCTCCCCATAGGTCTCCGGGCTGATAGGACATTCCCCATGAGGAAGGCGGCCATTGGTAGGGATAGGTTGCGGGGTTCGAGAGGTAGAGCGACTGGGTTACGCCCGGTAATACAATCGGCGTTGGCGAGCCAGTGCCGCTCGTGGCGTCGTCCCACCTGCCAGAGGCGAGGTGCGGGTTATGACAGGTGGTGCACTCGACGGCGTAATGAACGTTTATAGGCGTAGCCGCGTCTGCATGGTAGTATGATGTC
>JACRCE010000064.1 GCA_016213015.1 Deltaproteobacteria bacterium
ATAAAAAGACCGCCATCCTTTCGGATGGCGGTCTTAAGTGCCTGCTTAGCGCGTCAACTTAGACGACAGGCACTACGTTCTCGGCCTTGAAGCCCTTTGGACCATTGGTCACTTCAAAGTCAACTCTCTGACCTTCTCTCAGGGTCTTAAAGCCATCGCCGGAGATCGAGGAATAATGCACGAATACATCTTCCCCCGAGTCCTGCTCGATAAAACCGAAGCCCTTGGACTCGTTAAACCACTTCACTTTTCCTGAAGGCATACGCAAAACCTCCTTTCTTAGATTTCATAAGTCTATAGGGGTTTTGCGCTCTTCTGGTGCGAAGTGTGGCGACAAACCCAGCTAACAACTTACTGACTTAATCAGTATAGTTTATGCGCGGAAATTTGTCAAGGATATAAAAATGAAGCCCCCGCGCCGGCGCGGGGGCTTTGTGCTATCCATAAACCGTCCTTCTTTACTTAACCGTCTTCTTCTTGTAGTCCTCAATGGCCGCGTGAAGGGCGTCGGCCGCAAGGTTTGAGCAGTGCATCTTCACCGGCGGCAGTCCGTCAAGCGCCTCGGCTACCGTGGCGTTGGAGATGGCCTCCGCGTCGTTCAAATCCTTGCCCTTTACAAGCTCGGTTACCATGGAGCTTGTGGCGATGGCGGCCCCGCACCCGAAGGTCTTGAACTTGACGTCGGTTATCTTGTTGTCCTCGACCTTGATGGTGAGCTTCATTATGTCCCCGCAAGCCGCGTTGCCTACCGTGCCGCTGCCGTCGGCGTCATTGACCTCGCCGACGTTACGCGGGTTTGAAAAATGATCCATGACCTTTTCGCTGTACATATCATCTTCTCCTTATTAGCTCGGACAATCATAAGGCTTTAACCGTCCGGCGCAAGCCTGTTCCTACAACTTACTTTGAAGCCGCGTAGAGCGGCGACATGCTCCTCATCCTCTCGACTATCGCGGGCATTATCTCAAGAAGATAGTCAACGTCCTCTTCGGTATTCGATTTGCCGAGTGAAAACCTCACCGAACCGTGCGACATCTCGTTGGAAAGCCCCATTGACGTGAGCACATGGGACGGCTCAAGACTCCCTGATGTACAGGCCGACCCGCTTGAGGCCGCTATGCCCTTCATGTCAAGGTTCAAAAGAAGAGACTCCCCCTCCACGAACTCGAAACTTATATTCACGGTGTTCGGCAGTCTTTTTTCAAGATGCCCGTTTATCTTGACATGCGGTATCCTCGCTTGCATGCCCTTTTCAATGCGCGTCCTCATGGCAAGCATCCGTTCGGACTCTGCGGCCATATCGCGCCCGGCTATCTCAACGGCCTTGCCGAGGGCAACGATGCCGGCGACGTTTTCCGTGCCGCCCCGTCTGTTTCTTTCGTGATGGCCGCCGTGGATAAGCGGGGTAAGCCTTACCCCACGTCTTACGAACAGCGCACCGATACCCTTTGGCGCATAGAGCTTGTGCCCTGATATGGTAAGCAGGTCAACCTTCAACCCTTGCACGTCAAGGGGCGTCTTTCCCGCGGCCTGCACCGCGTCGGCATGAAAGGTTACGCCGCGCTTTTTAGCGATTGCGCCGATCTCCTTTATCGGAAAGAGCACGCCTGTTTCGTTGTTCGCGAACATCGTGGAAATGAGTATGGTCTTTGGTGTTATGGCCGCCTCAAGCGAGTTAAGGTCTATAAGGCCGTCCGCGTCCACGTCGAGATAAGTGGTCTCAAAGCCTTCCTTTGCAAGCGCCTTGCAGGTGTTGAGCACCGACGGGTGCTCGACCCTCGTCGTTATGATGTGGTTGCCCTTGTCCTTTTTGGCCCATGCCAATCCCTTGATGGCAAGGTTGTTGGACTCGGTGCCTGAACTGGTAAATATCGTCTCGATATCCGCGCAGTTGAAGAACTTGCAGAGCGCCTCGCGCCCGGCGTCAACGGCTTTTTTCGGCCCCCTTCCGGCCCAATGGATGCTTGACGGGTTGCCCCACTCTCCTTTAAGGAACGGCAACATGGCCTCAAAGACCTCGTCAGCCACAGGCGTGGTTGCATTGTGATCAAAACATATTTTTTTCAAGGTTGCGTGTCCTCCCGCTTTTCTTCAGCCGCGTTCATCCAAGAGTCCTATGCCGTTAACGATACAAACCGTGGCAGGGGCTTGCGTGCCATGCAACGCCTTTACCTCAAGGCTCAGATCTTCTATGCTGACCGAGTTCAGAAATTCGGCTATCTTTATCGCAAGCCCTTTCCAGACCTTCTGGGTTATACAAGTCTTTGCCCTGTCGCAACCGATTGCGTCGTCGTCAAGACAGGCAACGGGGTTGAGCGGCTCCTCCACCACGGCTATCACTTCGCCGACGCTTATTTGCGATGACGGTTTGGCAAGCACATACCCGCCGCCCGGCCCGCGCACGCTCTTTACAAGGCCGCCTTGTCTGAGCTTCAAAAAGAGCTGTTCAAGGTATGACAGGGAAATGCCCTCTTCAACGGATATGTCCCTGAGACTTACGGGTCTTTCCGTTGAATGGCAGGCAAGGCTTACCATTGCCCGCACAGCATACTGTCCTTTTGTAGATAATCTCATAAAGACCGTGAACCGTGACCGTAAAGGCAGGTTGACTTTTAGACGAACTTGGATAAAAATAGCGGCATAGTCAGCATGTCGCCCACCACCATAATTATGTAATTTAGTATACCTTATTAATTTTGTCAAGTATTCTTTTTTGCCGTTATCGCGTTTGAAAACAAGGCATAGCGGACAAAGGTATCCTGATGGACAAAGACATTGAATACAGGTTTTTAACCCATGCCGGTTTTCGAAAGTTCATATCCTGCCTCATAGATGGCTTTGTTGTCTACGGCACGATAAAAAAAGACGGCTTTCCGGCTTTTGGCCCCATAACGGATTCAAAAGACCTTGTCCTTGCCCGGACCCCTACACACCTGTCCGCAAAGGAGTTCTTCTTCCCTCAAAGGGAGGCTCTCTTGGAGTTCGACATGGCTTCCGGCAGCCATAGCCCTATCGTGGAATCGCGCGATCAGGTTGTCATAGGGGCCCACCCTTGCGACCTCGCGGGACTCGGCCTGATGGACAGGGTGTTTTCAACCGGCTCTACCGACGTCAACTACCTTGCAAGACGCGAAAGGACTCTAATCATCGGCGCTGATTGTATGCCCGACGACTATTGCTTTTGCGAAAGCCTCGGGACTGAGACCATTGATAAAGGCTTTGACCTTTTTCTGACGGAGATAAAGTCCGGCTTACTCGTGTCAATCGGCTCTGAAAAGGGCGAGGCCATCCTGTCAAAGTACACAAAACCCCTGCCTCCGAAAGACGTTCATCTCAGGGAGTCGGCAAAGGCACTGGAGAAGAAAAAACGCTCTTTCAAGGCAAGGCTTTCAGCGCCCAAGGAGGAGTTGCCGGGCATCTACGCCAAAAGCGACGCTCACCCCGTATGGGAAAAGATCGGCGCAATATGCTACGGGTGCGGCTCCTGCAACAACGTATGCCCGACATGCTACTGTTTCGACGTAAAAGACGAGGTGACGCCGGACCTTTCAGGCGGCGAGCGCGTCAGGGTATGGGACGGCTGCACCCTTGAAGAGTTCGCAAAGGTCGCAGGGGATCATAACTTCAGAAGGTCAAGGGCAGACCGTCTAAGGCACCGCTTCAACCGGAAGTTCCGTTACCTGAGCGATAAGTTCAACTCCCTTTTCTGCGTCGGCTGCGGCAGGTGCTCAAGGACCTGTCTTGTAAAGATAAATATAACGGAAGTAACCAATGAGCTTATCCGCGATGCAAGAACAGAAGACGAATATCTCGGCGTACCTGCCGCTGCGCGCAAGGGTTGAGAAAGTATCGCGGCTGACCGACAGGGAAAAGCTCTTCACCGTGTCCGTGCCGACGGGATTAAAGCTCCGCTACTCCCCCGGACAGTTCTTCATGGCCGGGCTTCCGGGCTACGGGGAGGCGCCCTTCTCCATCACCTCAGCCTGTTTGTCGCCTGAGGATACCACCTTTGAGTTGGGCATACGCGAGGTCGGGAATCTCAGCGCCGCGATACACAGACTTGTAAGCGGAGACTCCCTGTGGATACGCGGGCCTTTCGGCAGGGGATTCGACGTGTCGGGATTCGCGGGCAAGGACGCCCTGTTCATAGCAGGCGGCATCGGCATGGTTCCCATGCGCTCGTTGATAAAGACCCTTGCCTGGCAAGGCGCGGGCAACAAATACACCGTCATCTACGGCGCAAAGACGCCGGAGGAGCTTTTGTTCAGAGACGAGATGGAGGGGTGGCGCGATAAAGGATTTGACGTTAAACTGACCATAGACAAGCCTCATCCCGATTGGAGCGGCAACGTCGGGGTCGTTACGACGCTCATCCCCGGGGTTCGGCTCGACCCTGAAAAAACGGTTGCAATAATAATCGGGCCGCCGATCATGTACAAGTTCGTCATAATGAGCCTGAAGGAAAAGGGGCTTGGCCCGGAGGCGATCCTCGTGTCCCTCGAGCGCAGGATGAAGTGCGGCCTCGGCAAATGCGGCCACTGCCAGATACACTCAAGCTACGTCTGTCAGGAAGGGCCGGTCTACAAACTGAGCGAGTTGAAGGACATGCCCGAGGCACTGTAAGCAGGCCGTCCCAAGATGACAGTCCCCCTACGGCAGCCAGTCGAAAAACCGTCCGCGCTTATCGGGCAAAGCGGCTTGGGGCAGGGTCGAAAACGCCGCGTCAACGAAACGCTGAATCCTCGGCTCATAAGTCTTTATCACGCCTGCCTCCACCGCGCTTGCGTCAAGGCCCGCGTCCGATTCGCTTGTGGCGTACTCCACGCGCCAGAGAAGCTCGTCGTCCTTCGAGTGCATCTCAATCGTCGCGCCTATTTTAAGCGACGCATAGGAGAGCACCTCGGAGGCGTCCCACTCGTTCATGCGGATGACAAGCGCGGCGTCCGCACCGGCGGCCTTGGCAACGTCAGCCGGTTTTTTTACCGCGGCGCCGTCAGGCTCATCCGTTGACACGTTGTATCTTTTCGATCTGAGCGCCTCAATGGCCATGCTTTTGAAAAGCCGGGACACGTCCTTGCCGATAGCCTTTGGCTCTCCCGCCCCTGACCAGTCTATCGGCATCAGAGCGATTGTATACGGCTTTACGTCCGCGAACTTTTCGGAAAGACTGGAGTCCACGGTAGAACAACCGGAAAGCATGATGAGGATGAAAACAACGGTATACAGCCTGTTCATTTTCAATCAATCGCCCTTCAATGAGATTGTCTGCGGCCTTATCACGATAATCCCGTCTGTGCCGCTTACCACGGCGCAACATCCCTGCAAATCCCTTGCAAGTTGCCTGACGAGGGCATGAGCGCCAACCGTCGAATTTGCCGATAGCACCGTCTTTCCGCGATACAGCGATACATAAGTCAGGTCTTTTATCTGCGCCGTTTTTTCAAGCGTTGCCATGACCTCCTTGTGTCCCGCGTAACCGCTGAAGTCGAGGAGGACAAGCGTCAACCCCTCGATATGCGCTGGAGCGCCCTTATCGTCGACGAGCAGCGCCTTTTTAAGCTGGGCCGCGTCTATGTTCGCCTCAAGCCGGATATGGAAGACCTCGACCCCGGGCAACGACGGCGACGATAACGTTGCCGTCTGCCCGGCCGCGTTATCGCCCTCCGAAGGAGGCGTCATGTCGAGATGGGTCAGCCAACCTTCCGCAAGTATCTTGTAGTCGAGCACGTAGACCGGAGCGCTGGAGGCCGCCTTCTTCTTGAGTTCATCAGTTGTTTCCCTCAACGCCCCGTCCGCCTCAAGCGTTGAGATGGCCTCTATTACGGCCTCGGCAAGCGCGCGTTCAACGGCGCGTTTTTTTACGTCGCCCTTGTCCTCAAACCTCGTGGCAATGCCCTCGGCCTTTACATGGAGAGAGACAATGGCCGAGGCATTCCCGTAAAATACAAGAGCAAGAGCGGCAACAACGATTGCTGCGATAATTTTTTTCATCCGAGATGCCGTTTTATACATTCGATGATCGCCTCTTTTTGACGAATGGCAAACCTTTTCAGCGATGCGTCCTTTCTGAACCATGTCATCTGGCGTTTGGCATAGTGTCTTGTATTTCTCTTTATGAGTTCAATTGCCTCGTCAAGACCGCGCTCGGAGCGCAGATATTCGCCCATCTCCTTATAACCCAAACCGCATAGAGGCTTCAAGTCCCATGCGTATCCCATCGCGTTGAGACCCTTTGCCTCGTCCGCCAGTCCGTCCTCGATCATCTTGTCGACCCGGCGATCAATGGCCTCGTAGAGCGCGTCCCTTTCGCAATGGAGCGCAATCTTCAGATCGTCGAACGGCTCGCCCCCGAATCCGTGCTCGCGCTGGAAGTCCGTTATGGGCCTGCCCGAGACCTCGAAGACCTCAAGGCCGCGGATTATGCGCCTCAGATTGTTCGGATGGATAGAGGCCGCGGCCTTTGGGTCAACATCCCTTAATCTCTCGATAAGTACGTGCGCGCCTTTTTCCAAAGCCTCTTTAAGGAGCCTGTCCCTTACGATAAAGTCCTGCCCCGGCCCGGCGAACAGGCCTTGGGTAAGCGCCTTTATATACAACCCCGTGCCGCCGACTATGAAAACTACCTTGCCGTCCGCGCCAATGCGCTCCGTTGCCGCGTGCGCGTCCGCCGTAAACATGGCAGCGTTATAGTTCTCGTCCGGGTTTACAACGTCTATCAAGTGATGCTTGACAAAGGCCCTTGCGGCCTTCGACGGCTTGGCCGTGCCGATGTCCATGTGCCTATAGACCTGCATGGAGTCCGCGCTTATTATCTCGGCGTTGAAAAGCCTGGCAAGCTCAAGGGCAAGGCCGCTCTTGCCGACGGCCGTCGGCCCGGTTATGACGATTACCTTGGGTCTTTGCGTCTTTTCACCGTCCAAACATGGCCTCGATCTCGGAGCGCGTGTATCTTTTTACAATTGGTCTGCCGTGCGGACAATGCGCGGCAAAATCAACCCTTGCAAGGTCGTTGAGAAGGGCCTCCCCCTCTTCTTTCGTCAGCACACGGCGACCGCGTATAACGGCGTGGCAGGCTATCCGCATAAGACGCTCATCCATCGCAAGCACGGCCTTTGCAGAGCCGCCGCTCTCCGTAGTCTCCTCTATAAGTTCCTTGATGAGCCCGGCAACCCCTCTGCCGGTCAAAAGATCAGGCACCGCCCTTATCAGGAAGGTCTCGCCTCCGTATCTCGCGGACGGGCCGATGGGGGTTATCTCGAACCCAAGCGCCTCAAGTGAGGCCATGCTATCGTAAAGGCTTATGGCTTCATCCGGCGTGGTTTCCACGGCCTCAGGGAGTAAAAGCGTCTGACTCCTTGGGGATTCCAAACCTTTCAATCTTGCCTTGAGCGCTGTAAACGCTATCCTCTCGGCCGCGCCGTGCTGGTCAATGATAAAGAATTCGTTTCCCGATTCGTTTCTCTGGGACTGCGCTATCAAAAATTCGCCCCACAACTGGCCCGCCACCTCAAGCCCTAAAAACTGCGGGTTTATCACGTCTCCGGCCCCTGATTGAAAGTCAAGGAGCGGCTTGAGCCCATCCGGCGCGCCTTTGGACGCCTCGCCCCATACCGGATTGGCTTCGCCTGCAAACGGCTGTCGATAAGCCTCGGCGCGCGCCTTGTAATCATAAACGATTGGCGCAGGGGAGCCTTTCGACAATGCCGTCCTTACCGCATCCTTTACCGCCTCATAGACGAGGCGATTGTCCTTAAACCTTACCTCTGCCTTTGTCGGGTGGATGTTGACGTCAACGTCCTCATACGGAATCTTTATGTCAATCACGGCAAACGGGTATCTCCCTGCGCTAATGAAAGCGCCGTAGCCGTCGAGTATCGCCCGGGTTACGGCCTTATCCCGCATGGAGCGTCCGTTGCAGTATGTGTAGAGCGACCTTGCCGTTGAATAGTCGAGTTCAGGGTTGCCTACAAACCCTGAGACAAACTGATTTCCTTCGTCGATTGCAATGACCTTGTCAATGGTCTCAAGGCCGAATAGGTCAACGAGTCTGGCCCTTGCCGCGCCGGAAGGGGCATCCAGAATCTTTGTGGAGCCGTGAGTCAGCTTAAAGCGTATCTCAGGGTGTATGAGCGCAAGCCGTTTGAACACGTCCGCGATCCGGGCAAACTCGGATTCGGACGACTTCATGAATTTAAGCCTCGCGGGCGTGTTGAAGAACAGGTCTGTGACCTCGATTGACGTGCCCGCCTGGCAGCCGTCGTCAATCACTCCCAACCTTACTCCGCCTTCGATGTTCACGCGGGTTCCGGCAAGGTCATCAGCGCGCCTTGTCCGCATGACAAGACGGGAGACCGCGGCAATGCTGTATAGCGCCTCGCCGCGAAAACCAAGACTCCTTATATCGCACAAGTCGGCCTCAGAGGTTATCTTGCTCGTGGCGTGCCTTGAAAAGGCCGCGCTTGCATCCCCCCTTGACAGGCCGCACCCGTCGTCCGCGACCCGGATCGAACGAAAGCCGCCCTCGACAACGGCAACGGTTATCGCGGACGCACCGGCGTCAATGGAGTTTTCCATCAACTCCTTTACGACCGAGGCGCCGCGCTCAACCACCTCTCCGGCGGCTATCTTGGCGGCAAGTAGGTCTGGAAGTATCTTTATACCGGACATGGGTTATGGATGAGAGGCGGCTGAAAGTTATGTTGGGCGCGTAAAAGGCGACTACGCTTTACGCCCTTCCCTTAGTTCAATGAACAACGGCAAATCACTCATTTGCTTATTTTTCTTTGGTGTATATCCATTAGATTTGTCATTCTTGGCAATGATAGCCGTATGGTCAATATCTTCGATAGGCTCTGGAACGATATAGTATCGAGATAGTTCTTCCCAATCTATATCCCGCAGAGTAACAATCTCATCAAGGAAGAAACTAACCCATATATTGCCTATCCTTGAATTCGGCTCTTCCTGCCGTAATCTATTCTCGGATATTTGAACGTACTCTTTATCAAGTTCGAGACCGATGAAATTGCGTCCCAGCCGTTTAGCCGCCAATGCCGTTGTCCCTGTCCCTGAAAACGGGTCTAATACTATATCGCCTTCATCAGTTGACATGAGAATTACGCGCTCAAGCAGATGAATGGGCAATTGACAAGGATGATCGTCACGATATTTATTGTGCTTTACGCGATGAATATCCGTCCAAACATCGGAGAGCAGGGGGCCAAATGGGCGCAACATCCCTTTTTTGCCGCCGTAATCTTTATGAAGGTAACCACATTTACGGCACCGTTTATGCGGATAACGAACTTCGTAAAACTTATTTTGTTTTGCGTCCTTCGCGTAAAACAAAATACCGTAGTGAGAGGGTTGTAAAGACTTACCCATTGGTGACGTTGGCGCGTCCCATGAAATCCAATGCTTGAAATGCGCAATCTTATTTAGAAAGGCCGTGTAATAGGTTAGCCATTTGGGAATGTTATGCAGGAAAATAGAGCCTGTCGGTTTGGTGACGCGCACCATTTCATTAATCCACTGCTCACACCAGTCAAGATATTCTTGAAGCGCGAGGCTGTCCTTCGTGCTGTTGTATTTCTTCTTTAGATTGAAAGGCGGGTCTGCAAAAGTAACGTCAACGCTATTATCGGGAATGTTTCGCAGCAGCGGCACACAATCACCTTGCGTAATCTTGTTCAAGTATTTCTCAGGCATTTTTTCCAAACTCCGCCCGCACTAGATTCTCAAAACGGGCTAACTCGTCTCTGTGGAATGTGAACACATCTTCGTAAGCGGCTACCATGCGCTTGAGGTCTTCCTTGCGCACATACCAGCCGATGCCATCTATAAAACCGATGAATTTTACTCGCGGATAATGCCGTTTGATGAGTTGCCGAATTGAAATCTCAGTTTTCGACTTGTCGCCTTGCCCCGAAGAGGTTGTTACCAAAAACGAACTTTCTGCGATGATGCGCGGGTTCTCTTTGTTCGGGATGATAAAGTCCATGGTCCGTTTGGTATCCGGCGCATTCGTTACCAACTCGCTTAAGTCGCCCGTCTCATGCGGCACTCCCAAACTTTCCAACAAATCTGCGACAACTGTTTCGGGGTTGTTTTCTTTCTGCCCGGAATACGAGCCTTTTTCCTTGTATCTCACCAGCGTGTCAATCATTGAAGGGATGTCGAATTGCAATTTTGAAATACTCAGCTTTTTCAACTCAAAAAGCGGTATGGTGTCGGCAAGAAAAGGCAAGGTCGCGCCTTCAAAAAACAGGTTGACCATGCCTGCTCGGAAATGCTCATTGTCGCGGAGTCTCCGTGCAATCGCAGCGTCTGACCATTCCTTTATGTTTTGCAAATCTTCGGACTGATACCATTTTTCCTTTAACGATAATTTTGCCAAAGGGCGGTTATCCACAACTCGAATGAGCGTTATCAAACGCTTCAGAGATTCGTTTGAGAAGCCTGTCAGCGCGAGCAGAGCGGTCAAACCGTTTTCATTATCGGCAAGCAGCCACTCAAAGATTTCCTTCTTTAGCCCTTTTGTCTCAACTTTGTTTTTGAGAACAAGCAGGCTTTCTCGGATTGAGTTCAAATACCCTTCGTACTTTTCTTCAAAGCGTCGGTTGAAGAAATAGAAGGTATTTTTCTCAATTACTAAGGAAGCTCTGATTAATTCCTATTTTGTCATTGCGAGCCGCGCCTTTGCGGCGTGGCAATCTCTAACTTGTTGATTTCCTTGAAGACGAGATTGCTTCGCTACGCTCGCAATGACGGTTTATGACGGGTTAGCGAATTAATCAGGCCTTCCCTAACCTGAATTTCTCATCTATGGTTTTTGCCATGCAAAGTCGCCTTATTCGGTTTTGATGATAACGGTATTCTACACCAATGCGGGGGAGAAACCAACTTGCGTTGGCTCGGCTTTTTTGTGTGTCGTCAATGGGTTGCTCCTGTTCGCCTCACCGGTCTTTCAAGAAATGCGAGTCTATGGCCTCGTTCGCCAGCGCGTCCGCTTCTTTGTTGTGTTCCCTGTAGACGTGCTCGATTTTGAAGGTCTTGAATCCCTTGAGAGACGTCATTGCCCTGTCGTATAAGGGTCTCAGGTCCTCGCTCTTGACACGATAGAGTCCATTCACCTGCTTGACCATAAGCTCGGAGTCGGCCTTTACCGATATATCGTCGATGCCCATTGATCGGGCGGCCTCAAGCCCCATGATGAGCGCGTTGTACTCGGCCGCGTTGTTGGTAACGCTGCCGAGGAATTTTTTGAGCCTCTTTACGACGTTGCCGGACGGGTCTTTTATCGCAGCGCCGGCCCCGGCAAGCCCGGGGTTGCCGCGAGAAGCCCCGTCAACACATAATGTCCATGCAGAGCCGTGCCTGTGCGCCTTTGGCGCTTCGGTGTGCTTGGGCTGAGGCGTCCCTTCAAGCCGTTTCGCAAGGTCTTTCAGAATGAGCGCGGCGTCATCACTTGTCAGATTGAGATTCTTAATTGCGTTGTCTAAATCGAGTGTTCGGGCGAGTTCTTCGATAAGCCGTAAAGCCTCATCTATTTGATTCTTATCGGACGTCTTTGACATGCGGGGAACCGAAGACAACGTTGACATGAACAACTTAAACCGGCGCTTGTACCTGAGAGTCAACGTACAGTATGCGGTGGCAGTGCGGGCAGGTAAGGAGTTCCTCGGCGCCGCGCTTCAGGATTATGTAAACCTGCGGCGGTATATGGATGTAACAGGCCTGACAAGTCTCATCCTCTACCCTTGCAAGGCCGACGCCGCCTCTTTTCGCCCTGATGGTTTCGTACTTCTTGAATATGTCCGGCCTCAGTCCGGCCTTGAAGGACTCCTTGCGTTCAAGGATGCCGGATATGGCAATGGCCCACGTCTCTTTTTTAACAGCCAACTCATGGTTAAGCCTGTTGAGTTCGTCGTTTTTAGCGTTAACGAATGAGAGTCTTGATTTTGCGATCTCGTTCTTTTCGTCAACCGCGCCCGATAGTCTCGCCTTTTCTTCCTCTCCGGCCTTTTTCGACTTGTTTGCCGCGCTTACTTCCTTGTTAAGCGCGCCAAGCTCCTTTGCGTTTTTTATCTCGCTCAGACGTTTTTCGTCGCGAGCGATCTTCTCGACGCTTATGCGTATCTTTTCATCAACCAAGGATATCTGGGCATTGAGCGCCTCGGTCTCGGGCTTGAGTTTTTCCATCTCATCTTGGGCCTTTTGAAGCTCTACCTTGATGCCCTCGATATCCCTCAGATACCTTTTTTCCTCTTCCTCGGTCAACCCGATCTCAAGGTCAAGCCTTTGTATCTGTTCTAATACCCTGATGGCGTCTGACAAACCGGCCTCCTTAGCAGGTTGCTGAAAAAGCCGCATCTGCTTTGTTGTCTCGTCGCTCAGAACTGCGCCCAGCACCACTTTGTTGCACGAGGAAATTTGTTAAGCAACATGCTTTCGTAATCTAAAGTGGTGCTGGGCTCGTTCTTCGCAACTTCCCATTGCATTGTGCTTC
>JACRCE010000063.1 GCA_016213015.1 Deltaproteobacteria bacterium
AGTCCTTCCGCAAACTCAATGCCCATGAGCTGCTGACGGACGTCGCTAACGGAGCCATTTACGTCAATGGAGTAAGAGTGAAAAAGGTCGAAATGGAGATAGCCGCCTGATGCCTATTTACACACCTATTGACAAGACCTCCAATTTTTAGAGGCAATCTTCAAACCATGCCTTGAACTTTTTCAGCGCCTGCCCCCTGTGGCTTATCATGTTCTTCTCGTCAAGGCTTAATTGGGCAACTGTCTTTTGAAGGCTTGGGATGTAAAACACCGGGTCGTAGCCGAAACCGTTCGGCCCGGACGGAGCCTCGGCGATTGTTCCTTCAAGTGCGCCGTCAAACGTATGAACCGTTGCATCGGACTTGTCAGGCTTGGTAAACGCGACTACGCAGACAAAACGCGCTGTTCTTTTGCCGGGCGGGACCCCGGACAGCTCTGCAAGGAGCTTCCTCCAATTATCCTCATCGGTTGCGCCCTCTCCGGCGTATCTCGCGGAATACACGCCGGGAGCGCCTAAGAGATAGTCAACCTCAAGCCCTGAGTCGTCGGCAAGGCACTCGCACTGAAGAGCCTCGGCGACAAAGCGCGCCTTTGCAGTTGCGTTGGCCGCAAAGGTGGTCCCTGTTTCAGGCGGGAGTTCAAGGATCGCAAAGTCGAGCATGGAGAGCACTTGGA
This sequence comes from Deltaproteobacteria bacterium, assembly GCA_016213015.1. Classification (GTDB taxonomy): domain Bacteria; phylum Desulfobacterota; class GWC2-55-46; order GWC2-55-46; family GWC2-55-46; genus JACRCE01. Next base: position 675 of record JACRCE010000063.1, read on the forward strand.
CCCCAGCGGGTTCAAGAAGCCTTTTTATCTCAGCGGCTTTGCCTTTGTTTTTCGTGGCAACGACAATCTTGTTCAAGGGGTTTGATTATTTCGCGCCTTTTGCGAGTTGAGCGGACGTCTTCAGAAAGACCTCTATGCCGTTGTATAACGATTGGGCGATGCGCGTTTGCTCGGCCTCCTGCTTTAATCTCTTTTCATCGGCCTTGTTCGATATGAAGCCTATCTCCACGAGCGCGGCGGGCATGGCCGCGCCGTTCAAGACTATGAAGGGCGCCTGTTTTACGCCGCGGTCCGGGCTGCCGCCTCCGGCAAGAAGGCTTGTCTGCACGGCCTCCGCAAGCCGCGCGCTTTCATGGTGCGCCCCGGTTATGACGAGGTCGAGGAGTATGTCATTCAGATCGTCGGATGTAACGGAAGGGTTCTTCATCGCCCCTGCGGAATTTTCAAAATCGGCAAGGCGTTGCGCCTCGGCGTCCGTGGCGTCAACGCTCAGGAAAAACGTCTCCACCCCGGTTGCCGCCTTCCTGCGCGCCGCGTTGACGGGGATGCTCACGAACAGGTCGGCGTTAAGCGCGTTGGCAACGGCAACGCGCTTGGCAAGCGGTACGAATGTGTCGTCTGCGCGGGTAAGCGTTACGTCGCAAAGCGTCTTGGCCTTTATCAGTTCAGCGGTCTTTTTCGCCACGGCGAGCGTTACGTCCTTTTCATTGACGCCGGCAGGGCCAGTTGCGCCGGTGTCCTCCCCGCCGTGTCCGGGGTCAAGAACCACGACGCAAGCCCTGTCAACGGGCAATGCAATAGGGTCAAGCGCAAGGGCAACGCGGCTGAATAGAAAAACGGCCGCAACAACGGGAAAGACGATCAGCAACCTTTTCATGAGGGTATTTTAGGATTTGCGGCGGGGTATGTCAACCCGCCTTTTTTGCGGGGGGTAAAGGAATAGATAGAACCGAACTCTTTATTATCATTTTGGCTGGACATGGGAAAAACAGCAACAATGCCCCACCGGCATATATGCGTCGAAATCACCGCCATCAGATGGCGGTCTTTACGGCAAGTCAACTCTAATTGTTGAGGATAATAGAGTCGTTAAACAGCGGCTGTAGTCGTTATTGCAGGTGTACGATAAGTTCAGCCACATTATATGAATTTACTTGACAAAAGATTGGGGGGGGGTAAAATAGCGACGAAAAATAAGAGATAAATATGTGAAGCCGTTTCTTCATGGACGGCGTTGCCAACTACGGACAAAATCCGGTTTGACAGTTAAAACGATATCTATGGGGTTGCCCTGAGAGGGTAATCGTGAAAGACCAAAGAAAATGAGAAGAACATGAAAATCATTACAAGCATTGCTGTTTCGCTTTTGCTGACACTAACTGCATTTTCACCTGCCGGAGCGTCGGATCTGCTCGTGCAAGCACCGATTCTGTTTCCGACACAGGAACAATCTGATGATGCCATTTTAACCGAGACTAATGGAGTGGTGGAGGAAACAAGAAACACTGAAATACCCGCCGAAAGAATAGATGAGCCAACAGCGGCAACTAGCGTGCATGGCAAAGTGCCCGAATTGCCGTCCCATACCTACATGAAATAATAATATATGAGGAGGCGACTGAACATGAAAAAGCATATAGTTTTAGCGGCATTGTTCATACTGCTGATACCGGCGCTTGGCTTTGCCGCTTTCTATGCGGATACCGATGGCGACGGATATACGGACCAGGTTTATGCGTGCGGCAGCCCTGTTCAGGTATGTATATATCATCCTCGCACAGGCGTGACAACGATGTACCGCAACGGTGCGGCCTCTTCTTTCAGTATCAATTCGGTTGTGGACACGGATGGGGTTGCAGGCGCTGAAGTAGTGGTTGTATGGACATCCACGTATGGTAATCCAAAGGGGATAGATATCATCAGGGACAGAAACCGTACCACAACGACATACGATTATACAAACAACCCTTCCTTCAACATCAATTCGGTTGTGGACACGGATGGCAATGTTGGAGGTGAAATTGTCGTGCTATGGACATATGCCGGGGGCCCAAACCATGGGCTTGATGTGATCCATGATGCACAACGCAACAAGTACACATACGACTACTCTACAGCCTCTTCCTTTTCCATCAACTCGGTGGTTGACACGGACAATACGGCAGGCTGAGAAATAATAGTCCTATACACAACAACATGGGGCGAGAGAGGCATACATGCCATACATGACAGGACAAGGACAAGAAATGTCTATCTCTATACCTATAAGGGTACCTTTGAGATCGCATCGGTTTCAGACACTGATGGAGTCGGCGGTATGGAGATCATAGTGAAATATCCGACAGGCACATATTCAACTGGCGCAACAAAGGGCATAGATGTAATCCATGACATAAACCGGACAACGAATATCTATGACTTCACAAGCCAATACTTTTTCAGCATACAAGCAATCAGAAACTATGATGGCATCTCAGGCAACGAGGTTTGCAGCTATTGGGAAAGATACCCAAGCTACGGGTACAAGCTGATTACCGACAGGACAAGGAGCTTTCAGGATCGCGCCAATTGCAACTGACGGCATCTCGTATGGAAACGACTGACATATGTTTTCAGGCAATATATTTTTCTTGCTTCAAGCGCGGCCTTGTGTAACATGAATAGGGCAATATGCGGTTTTTTATAAAGAAATATGGAGGTGAGGCGATGCAACGAATCATCAATGGCGCGGTCAACAAGGCTGTGTTCTTGCTTTTTTTTCTTTCATTTTTCATTCCGAGCGGCTCTGGTGCGAACGGCAACGACATCATAAAATGCAAGTCATTGGATACAAGGGAGTTCGGACTGATAAACGACGGCAACATAGGCGAGCCGTGGAGCGAAGCGCAGATTATTGATAAATACGGGCAGCCATGTCAGATAATAAACATGGGAGAGGTCTTTGTAACGAAAAGCCATGTAAAAATAATTGAACTGGATGCTAAGACCGGCGCGCAAGGCAAAACAACCTCTGGAGAAATTGCCGTGAAAAAGCAGTTTGTCTATAAGGGAGACTATTCAAACAAGGCCACGATAATCACAATTGTTGGCGGTGTTGTTGTAAAAACAGAAAGGATAGATTAGCTGTCCCGTCATATCTCCGCTGGAATACCAATCCTTTAATATTGACCGCATCGTTTTATACCTCCATTCACACTAAAATCGCTACCCGTTTCCATAGCGCCATTACACTCTTTCCTTCAAGAACGCCGCGCACCGTGGTATACTAAAAAATTCTGGTTTTTCGGACGGCTAATCCATAGCGACACAAGAGCATGCTCCAAAAAGATACAATCGAGTCTAACGACGGCCCTTGTTCCATGAAGGCGCTCCTGCCGCGCTTGATCGCGCTTGGCGCGTTTGACCGCAACGAGGCCGTTACGGTTTCCGTGCTTTTCGGCTCGTCAAAGGCGCTGCTCATAGCTTCGGTTTTTCGAGGAGGGGCAAAGCCGCACCTTGTCATTCTCAAGGACGAGGAAGCGGCCTCTGAGATGGCCGTTGACCTCCGGTTTTTCCTCGGCAAGGACAGCGTACTTTTTTATCCGTCCACCGAGACATTACCGTTTGAACTCGACCCGCCGCATGAGGACATAAGCGCCGAGAGGGTCGCCGCGCTCCACAGCTTTACGCTTGGATCGTCGGTCGTCGTGGTTGCGGCTGTCTCTACGCTTATGCAACGCCTGCCGCCTAAGGCTGACTTTACGGCCAAGGCGCTGAACCTTCGCGTTGGGGGGGAGTATCCGAGGGAGGCGCTCATCGAGACCCTGAGCAACATGGGCTACGCGAGGATGAGCATGGTTGAGGAGCGCGCCGAGATGAGCGCGCGCGGAGGCATCCTTGATATATTTCCGCCCGCGAAAGATCGTCCGCTGAGGCTGGAGTTTTTCGGCGACGAGCTCGAATCGATCAGGAGTTTCGACATCGCCACGCAAAGGTCGCTCACGGAACTCAAGGAGGCGCTTATCCTGGCGGCACGGGAGGCCTCGCCCGACAAAGAGATACTTTCAACGGCCAGAGATAGGCTTATCGACAGGGCCGATGCGCTCGGGTTGGACAGGCTTTCATGGGAGGCGCTCTCGGACAGGCTCAAGGCGGGCGCGTCAGGTCTTGGCCTGTCGCCGCTCTTGCCGTTGTTGTACGACAGGCTCGACACTATTTTCGACTATCTTGGGTCAAACGCCGTCATTACGGTAGTTGACCCCGAGGCTGTTAAAACCGCGGCTCAGGGTTTTGCCAAGGATGTGTCCGCTATAGCCGCAAAGGCCGTTGAAAAGAGGCGTTTTTTCGCGGAGCCGGCCGAGTTGTATATCTCTCCCGACGCCTTTTTGAAGGCGATAAACGTCTTTTCGCTTATCAACGTGGAGCCTGTGATGGAGGCTGGTTTCGTCATCGGCGCAAGCGCGAGATTAAATATCGCCATGCGGCATGACCTGAATGTTTCAATCGGTGGAAAGGGAAGTACGGTTCTTGAGACCCCGCTTGCCCCTCTTGCTTCGATGCTCAAAGACAGGCTTGAGGCCGGATGCCGCGTCTGGATCAGCGCCCACAACAAGGGACAGGCCGAGCGCACAAAGGAGTTGCTTGAAGGCTATGGTCTGGCCGTCAGCCAAGGGTTTTCCTTTGACGTGGACCCGCTCAACGCGCCTCTTGGCGCGCTTTGCGTGGTCATCGGCTCGATAACGTCCGGGTTTTATCTTGAAATGGACCGTTTCTGGCTCATATCCGAGGAGGAGGTTTTCGGGGAGCGCGTAAAGGCAAGGACACCTCCTGCAAGAAAGCTTGACGCCTTTTTAAGACAGTTGCAGGAGTTGTCCGACGGCGACCTTGTGGTGCACAAAGACCACGGCATCGGCCTTTGCAGGGGTCTTAAAAGGCTGGGCATTGACGACGTTGAGAATGATTTTCTCCTGCTTGAGTACAGGGATGGCGACAAGCTCTACCTGCCGGTATGGAGGCTTGATCTTATAAGCAGGTACAAGGGTTCGGGAGGACAAACCCCTGAGCTTGACAAGCTTGGGGCAAAGAATTGGGAAAAGAGAAAAAAGAAGGTCGGGGCAGCCGTTGAAAGATTCGCGGGGGAACTCTTGAATCTCTACGCTCAAAGACAGAGCGCCGTGGGCTTCAGCTTCTCGCCTCCCGACAGAATATTCGAGGAGTTCGAGGCGGGCTTCGACTTCGAAGAAACGCCGGATCAGAAAAACGCCATTGCCGAGACGCTTGCGGATATGAGAAGCGACAGGCCTATGGACAGGCTTATCTGCGGCGACGTGGGCTACGGCAAGACCGAGGTTGCGATGCGGGCCGCCTTCAAGGCCGCCCTTGACAACAAGCAGACCGCGATCCTCGTGCCCACGACGATATTGGCCGATCAGCACTTCAACACATTTTCGAGAAGGTGCGCGCCGTTCCCGGTAAAGATCGGCGTCCTGTCCCGCTTCAAGACGGCAAAGGAGCAAAGGGAGACGATCGCTTCAATAGCGCTGGGCGAGGTCGACATCGTCATCGGCACGCACAGGCTTTTACAAAAAGACGTAACGTTCAAGGACTTGGGCCTTATAGTAATCGACGAGGAGCATCGTTTCGGCGTGGCGCATAAGGAACGCTTGAAACACCTGAGAAAAAACGTAGACTGCCTGACGCTTACGGCCACGCCCATACCGAGAACCCTGAACTTGTCCATTGCGAGCATAAGGGAGTTGTCCATCATAAGCACCCCGCCGGTAGACAGGCTTGCGATAAAGACCAGCGTGGCGAGGTTCGATCCCGAAATAATAGCCGAGGCGCTGGAGCGGGAGTTCAAGCGCGGGGGACAGGTCTTCTTCGTTCATAACAGGGTCGAGTCCATCGGCGCGATGGAGAGGTTTCTAAGGGAGGTTGCGCCAAAGGCGCGCATAGCCGTGGCGCACGGGCAGATGAAGGAGCACGAGCTTGAGCGAAAGATGCTCGGCTTCGTCAACAAGGACTACGACTTGCTGTTGTGCACCACCATAATAGAGTCCGGCCTCGACATACCGTCGGCCAACACCATCATAATAAACCGCGCCGACAGGTTCGGTCTGGCCGAGTTGTACCAGTTGAGGGGAAGGGTCGGCAGAAGCAGCCACAGGGCATACGCCTATCTTTTATGCCCTGATTCGGGATCCATGAGCGCTGACGCCGTAAAGCGTCTGGAGGTGATACGCGAGCTTGCCGAACCGGGTTCGGGCTTCTCTCTCGCCTCTTATGACCTTGAGATACGCGGGGCGGGCGAGCTGCTTGGACAGGCGCAGGCCGGCCAGTTCGCGGACGTGGGCTTTGACATGTACGCGACCCTCCTTGAAGACGCGGTAAGGGAGTTGAGGGGCGAAGCGTTGCCCGACAGCAGCGAGCCGGACGTAAACCTGAGGGTGTCGCAGTATATACCCGAGGAGTACATCCCCGACGCAAGGGAGAGGCTCGGCCTTTACCAGAGGCTCTCAAGTATTGCGACGGACGACGATATATATCTCCTGAACGATGAGTTGAGCGACAGGTACGGGGACCCTCCAGCGCTCGTGGGCAACCTCCTTCGCACCGCTTCGTTAAGGATCGTCCTGAAGCGTCTCAAGGCAACGGAGTTCAAGCAGATAGGAGATAGACTGTATATAACCTTTGCCAAAGGCGTTGGCCCGGAGATAGGCGATAGGGCGTTAAACCTCGTCAAGAAAGAACCAAAGCGATACAGGATAGCGCCGGATTCAAGGCTGATAATCTCCATAGACAAGGACGCGGACCCGCTTGAGACGGCGAAATTTGTGTTGAAAGAGTTGGAGGGCTGATGCTATCCTAATGTTGCCTCTAAAAATTGCTATTTTTTCCGATTTCGGCGTCAGGGCGAAAATAAAAATGCTCACATATTATCATATATGCTCCGCTTTTTATTTCCGCTTCCATCGCCCAGCACCACTTTGGATTACGAAAGGATGTTGTTTCCCAAGTCTCTTCGTGCAACAAAGTGGTGCTGAGGCTTGAACTCGAAAAAACTATCTAATTTTTTGAGGCAACATCGAGTGGCTATGAACCTCATCGCCAAAACCTTCATGCCGTTCATGCTTGCGTTTGCGCTCGTATGCGGGCAATCGTGCTCGCGTGAGCCGGACAGGTCAAGAGCCGTGCTGGCCAAGGTTGGGGGAAGGGTGATAACGCTGAAGGAGTATGAGGACGCCTTTTCAAGGCTCTTGCCTCCGGGAGCAACGGACGCCAAAGAGGAGTTGCATCTCCTGAAGAAGGAACTCCTGAATCAGCTTATAGAGGAGTCCTTGATGCTGGACGAGGCAAGCCGTATGGGCGTGTTCGTGAACGATGAAGAGCTTGCACGGGAGATAGAGGGCATAGAAAAAGAGTACGGCTCTCCTTCCTTCAAGGACGCTATAGCGGCGCGTTACGGCGATCTGGCGGTATGGAAGGAAGAGATCAGGAGAAAGCTCGTTCTGAGAAAGGTCATGGACAAGGTCAACGCGTCGTCCAAGGGGCGCGCCCCTAATGAGGAAGCGATAAAAAGATATTATGACGAGCATATAAAGGACTATGACCTGCCTGAGCAGGCGCGGGCAAGGATGATAGTGGTGAGCGCCGAGGATGAGGCGCTCAAGATACGAAAGCGTCTGACGAGGGAGAACTTCGCAGCCACGGCAAAGGAGGTCTCTTTAAGCCCCGAGGCCAAGCGCGGAGGAGACTTGGGTTTTTTTGGACGCTCCGATATGCCGAGGGAGTTCGAGGACGCCGTATTCAAGCTCAAGGTCGGCGAGATAAGCAAGGTCGTAAAGACGAGCTACGGATACCATCTCTTTGTGCTTGAGGAAAGACGCAAAGAGAGGAGGCTCAGGTTTGACGAGGTAAGTGAGAAGATACGCGCAGGGCTCGTGCTTGAGGCCGCTGACGCCCAGTGGAGCAAGTGGTTGGAAGGTCTGAAGGCCAACGCGAATATAGAGATAAACGAGGAGATGCTGTGAATCGAAGACATGAAAATACCGTGAAGACGAGATGGTCTCTAAAGCGCATCGTTTCCGTTACTATCTTGCTTTCCGTGTTTTTACAGACGACTTGCCGCGCCGAGGTGATTGACCGCGTGATAGCGGTGGTAAACGACGCCATCATCACGCTCTCCGAGCTTAACGCGGCGGCAGCCGCGGCGCTTGACAAACTTCCGGCAAGCGAAAAAAAGGACGCTGAAAAGACGGCGGGGCTGCGCGTTGCCATGCTTGACTCGCTCGTTGAGCAAAAGCTCGTGAAACAGGCCGCCGACAAGGCCGGCATCGAGATAAGCGAGCGCGAGATAGACAACGCGGTGGACGACGTTATGAAAAGAAATAACCTTACAAAGGACACTCTGCTTCTGGCCCTTGCCAACAGCGGCCTGACGCACAGGGAGTACAGGGAGCAGCTCAAGGAGCAGATACGGCAGGTCAAGTTCATAAACAAGGAGTTCAGGTCCAAGATATCTCCAAGACCCGAGGATATAGAGGATTACTACCGCCAGAATCAGGACGAGTTCAAGGCCGGGCAATCCTACAGGGTCGAGATCATACTTATCCCCGACTCGGTTGACGATAAAACAACGGCCGCGACGATCAAGGCCGTTCAGGACGGCATTGCGGACGGCGAGGCGTTTGAAGCGCTTAGCCGGCGATATTCCGGCGGGGCAGGTGCGGGAGAAGAGCTTGTAATCGCCTCGGGAGAGGTCGGCAAGGCCATGATTGATGCGCTCTCAAGGCTCGAAATCGGCAAACCGAGCAAGGCCGTGCGCCTTGCCCAAGGGGTTTATTTTTTCAAGCTCAAGGAGCGGATACAAGGCCGGATAAGGCCGATCGAGGAGGCAAGGGAGGAGATACACGAAAGGCTCTTCAAAAAGGCGATGGATGAGCGTTTCACCTTCTGGCTCATAGAGGCAAAAAAGAAGGCGCATATAGAGGTAAGGCTTTGATTGACAAGCCCCGGATCGCCATAACCATGGGAGACCCGGCTGGGGTCGGCCCTGAGCTTATCCTTGCCGCCTTGTCGGACAAGAGGGTAACAAACGCCGTAACCCCTTTCGTCCTTGGCGACGCAGGGTTTTTTGGGTTTATGGCAAAGAGGCTGAAACTGAAGGCCATCGAACCGTCTTCGCTCATAAGCCTGTCCGATATCTCCCCAAAGACGATTAAACCCGGCTCTCCGACAAAGGAGTCCGGACTGGCTATGATACGGTATATCGAAGAGGCGGTCTGCATGGCCGAGGCAGGGGTCGTTGACGCGGTTGTTACCGCGCCGATAAGCAAGGCGGCGGCTAAAAAGGCGGGCTTCAAATTTCCCGGACACACCGAGTTCATAGCTCATCTTACCGGATGCAAAGATTTTCGCATGATGCTTGGCGGCCGCGACCTCAAGGTCGTCCTCGTTACCATACACGAGCCTTTAAGCAGGGTTCCGCGCCTGATAACGCGGGAGAACGTCTTTATGACCATAAAGATAGCGCATGAGGCGCTTAAGAGGGACTTTGGATTGAGAAGCCCGAGGATTGCCGTTGCCGGCTTGAATCCTCACGCCGGAGAGCACGGGATGTTCGGGAATGAGGAGGCGCGCGTTATACTGCCCGCCGTTAAAAAGGCGGTCGGCCTCGGCATCCGCGCAACAGTGCCCTTGCCGCCTGACACGGTTTTTTACAGGGCGGTGAGGAAAAAGGAGTTCGACTGCGTCGTGTGCATGTATCACGATCAGGGGCTTGGGCCGCTAAAACTCCTTCATTTCGAGGACGGCGTGAACGCCACGCTCGGGCTTCCGATCATCAGAACCTCGGTTGACCACGGCACGGCTTACGACATCGCATGGAAGGGAAAGGCAAGCAGGGAGAGCCTCGTGGCGGCGATTGAAATGGCCGCGCTCATGTCGAGGGCGCGGCGGTGCGTCGTGTTGACGCGGGAAAGGCCGTGATGCGCCGAGTAGATTCAATTCCTTGAATCCCCCTTATCAGGGGGACTTCTAAATTTTTATTCGGAGCGCATCCGATCCGGAAAAGAACAACGGTTCTATTTTGCCATAAGGAAACCCTTTGCCTTTGCGGCAAATTCATGGACATCCGGGATATTCTTTTTGACGGTTACTACGTTTTGCCAGTTCATTTTAAGATACTGATGGATCGTCTCGTTTCTATGTTTTGTCAAGGGCGCTATTCTTAAAACTATTTCTCCGAGGAGTTCGTGGCAGGCTAAAACCGTATCTTTATAGGTGTCTGGAATTGACAGTTTCTTGTTCTTCAGGCATTCTTCGGCGATATCCACAATGCTAAGGATCAAGTCGTTCACTGTTTTATCGAGTATATTTCTGCTGTCCCGGTCCGCAAAATATCTGTCTCTGTCGATGTTTTCGGCTTTGACGATGAAATATACGGCTGTTTCTTCAAGAAATGCAATGAGCCTTTCCGCTTTGATTTCAGGCTTCATACGCCGTTTCTCTCCTGAACCTGATACCTTCCGATTCGTGCAGAACACGGTCGCTTAATTCATACAACTTATCCCTGTCCGGCTCTATCAAAGGTCTTCCTTTTAGCGCCTCCTGAATGACAAACGGCGATTCGTCGCCATCGTCCAAAAAAAGTATCTCGACTTCCTTGTCAGAGGCCATCAATATCCTGTCAACGGCCTCTATCCTCGCGTCTTCGTCTTGACTGTTCAGGTAAACTGCAATGTCTATGTCGGAGCGCAAATGCGCTTTGCCCTTGGCATAAGAGCCGTACAGATATGCAAGCAGGATTGCCCCTTCTCTCTGCAATTCCTCCAAGACTCGTTTTATCCGTTGTATTTCATCTTTTTCAGCGGTTATGTCCATGGCCGGAAAATAACATATGGACGTAAATATTACAAGTGGAACATAAGGAGGAAACACCCGTTGCCGCTGTACAAGACGGCATCTGCTCCAGTTGTTGCGTATTCAAGCCGCCGCTCTCAGCATCTCAAAGGCCGCGTGCAGTTCGGCATGGCTTCCGAGCACGACCAGTATGTCTCCCGCCTCTATCGTAAACTGCTCTGGAGGGTTGGTCTTTGCCTCTCCGTTTCTGACCACGGCTATTACCGTCGCGCCGGTCTGTTTTCGTATCCCGAGCTTCTCAAGTGTTTTCCCGGCCAAGGGGTTTGCCTCGTCAACGAAGAAGGTGTCGGTAAGGCTTTTTTCAAGCACCGCGGCGAGGCTTTGAAGCTTCTCTCCGGTGATTGACGGGTTCCTGAGCATCGCATAACCCTCCTGCCGCACAAGGTCTATCTGATTTTGTATTATGTTGCCGGGTATCCTGTACTCCTTCAATACCCTTGCGAATATCTCGACCGAGGTCTCGAACTCCTCGGGTATGACCTGATTGGCCCCCAACTTGTAAAGCTCCTCCACCTCCCTTATGGAGCGCGTCCTTACGAGCACGAATACCGTAGGATTCAAATCCCTCGACGATTTTACTATCCTTCTCGCGGTTATCGGGTCTGATATGGCTACAACTATCATACTGGCCTTGTCAATGGCCATCTTTCGCAGTATCTCCGGGTGAGCCGGGTCTCCGAAGTACGCCTTGTGGCCGGCCGCTTTAGCCTCGTGCACCCTGTCCACGTTCACGTCGATGATGAGGTGGGCGATGGCGGTCTCCTTCAGGACGCGGGCAAGGTTCCGTCCGTTAAGTCCGTAGCCCACGATTATCACGTGGTTTTGCAGGGCGATTTTTTTATGCGGATCGCGGCCCGCGCCCTTTGTGAAGACGCGCATGGCGTCCATTGCGGCGCGGGACGACCACTTGTGCATGAAGGGCGTTGCGGCCATGCTCATGATGGATACGGCGAGAAGCGATTGATAGAGTCCGACGCTCAAAAGCGCGTACTCATGTCCCATATTGATGAGGATGAAGGAGAACTCCCCTATCTGCGCCAGATTCAGGCCTACTATCATGGATAACCGGAGCGGATATCTCAAGACCTGGCCGACCCCTATTATGACCACGGCTTTTACGGCTATGGTCGCCGCAAGAAGGATGACGAGCCATCCGATGTTGGCGATGAAGAACTGAACGTCGAGGAGCATGCCGATGGACACGAAAAACAGGCTTGAGAAGGTGTCCCGGAACGGAATGACCTCGGCTACGATCTGGTTGGAGTATTCGGACTCGGATATTGCGAGGCCCGCGATGAATGCGCCGAGGGCGAGGGAAAGCCCGAAAAGGGAGGTAAGCCACGCCGTGCCGAGGCAGACTAAGACGATGGTGAGGATGAATACCTCTCTGTTTCTGAGCTTGACTATGCGCGCGAATATGCGCGGGATTATGTAGGCCACGGCAACCACGATGACGACGAAGGCGACGAGCGCCAGAGAGACGTTTTTGGCGATGTTCATGCCCCCTGCGTTGCTTGACCCGCCCAAGCCCTGTATGACCATGACCATGAGCACCACGCAAATATCCTGAAACAGCAGTATACCGAGGGAAAGGTTGCCGTGCGCTGAATGTATCTCTCCCCTGTCCATGAGGAGTTTTAAGACGATGACCGACGAGGAAAGGCTTATGATGAAGCCGAGAAGGAGCGCGACTGAAAAACTCTGGTTGAGCGCCAGAGCGACGCCAAGCACGGCAAGCACGGTAGCCCCCACCTGAAGGCCGCCGCCCAACATCCCTTCGCGCCTTATGTCCAACATGCGGGTTATGGAGAACTCCAGCCCGATGGTGAAGAGTAAAAGCACCACGCCAATCTGCGAAAGGGTCTCGACCGTGTTCATCTCGGTAACGAGCCTGAAGCCGTACGGGCCGATAATGACGCCCGTAACGAGGTAGCCGACAATGGCCGGAATCCCGGCCTTTGAAAGAACGATGATGATGGGCAGTGTAATCGCCATGACGATTACGATGTCTTTGAGCAGGGGTATGTTGTCCATGATCACTAAAAGACTTTCAACGGTCTTTTTTGACGGCGACGCTCACCGGCGTAGTCTTCGGCCTTGCCTGAATCTCCGATAGCGCGTCAAGGAGGAGCTTTTTTTCCGCCTCAAGCTTGTGCGCCGCGGCGATCAGCTTTAACACCCCCGGCTTAGAGAGCGGGTTGTCCCACGGCGCGCTTGAGGCGGCAAAGACCTCTGAGCCTATTTCGGCAAAGAGCCTCACTTGAGTTTTTTGCAGAGTATACAGGCGAAGCCTGAGATTTGCCATCCGTCCGGCGTCCTTTATCGCTGTCCATGTTTCATTTGCCGCGTCCTTTATATCGTCATTGAGTTTATCGAAAATCCCCATTACGGCCTCCGATTTGATAGTATGGCAGTTTCGATGATAACGGCTGAGGCCGTTGGTGTCAAGAAAGATGGTTATCAGTTATCGGTTATAAGTTATCCGTTTAAGGATAATTGTCTTTTACCTTCACCGATAACCGATAAGCGGCAACGGTTATCAGTAGTCGGTAATCGGTTAAGGAAAATTTCCATAACTATTTACCGATAACCGGTAACCGATATCGGCCTTTGAGTTGCAATCACCATTGCATTACAGTATAATCATAAAATTAATCGTAAATTGTGAGAATAGAAGGCGCATGAAGAGACACAACAACGCTTTTATAATCAACGGCAAGGAGGTCGCGGCAAGGATACGCGATGAGTTAAAGGCCGTCGTCTCGGTAATGAAAAGCGATACGGGACGCGCCCCTGGTCTTGCGGTGGTGCTTGTCGGTGAAAATCAGGCATCGAAGGTCTACGTCAGAAACAAGGCGAGGGCGTGCGAAGAGGTGGGCATAAGGTCTTTTCAGCATAGCCTGCCTGAGAATGTGGGGCAGAGCGAATTGCTCGCCCTTATCTCCGAACTCAACGCCTCGGATGATGTCCACGGCATACTCGTGCAACTGCCGCTCCCGGGTCATATAGACGACGCGCTCATACTTGAGGCCATATCCCCGGCCAAGGACGTTGACGGGTTTCACCCTTGCAACATGGGGCGTCTTGCCATAGGCTCTCCGCTGTTAAGCCCGTGCACCCCTCTTGGCGTGATGAAGCTCCTCGATTCCATAGGCATGGACATTAGCGGCAAGGAGGCGGTCATCGTCGGCAGGAGCAACATCGTCGGAAAGCCCGTTGCCCTCATGCTCCTTAAAAGAAACGCCACGGTCAGCATCTGCCATTCAAAGACAACGGACCTCCAAGGAAAGGTATTGGCCGCGGACATCGTTATAGCGGCGATCGGCAGGGAGAGATACATCAAGGGCGAGTGGATAAAGGACGGCGCAATCGTGATTGACGTCGGCATAAACCGCGCCAAGGATGGGACGCTCACGGGAGACGTTGACTTCGAGGGGGCCTCGAAACACGCCTCCTACATAACCCCGGTTCCGGGCGGGGTAGGGCCTATGACCATAGCCATGTTGCTTTCAAACACAGTGGACGCGGCGCGTCGCCTTGTGAAAAAATAAAAAAATGATAATCACTAAAAAGAAGGACATAAACGACATAGCCGCCTCCCTCGAAGGGAAAAAGACGGTCTATCTCCTTGGCTGTTCGTCTTGCGCCGAACAGTGCGCCACCGGAGGGGAAAAAGAGGTCAGGGAGATGAAAGGCTCGCTTGAGGAACGGGGCTTTACCGTAACGGGCACGGCCTGCCTGCCTGAGACCTGTTATAGACAGTATGTATTGAGGCAGTATCGCCACTGTCCTGAGACAGGAAGCGCGGACGCGGTGCTTGTGCTTGCCTGCGGCGCGGGCGTAAGCGCTACCGCCGAGGCCGCCGGGCAGACTCAGCCTGTCTTGCCGGCGCTGGACTCCATGTTTCTGGCGACTGTTGAGCGGCAGGGCAGGTTCTTTGAAGGATGCTCTTTGTGTTCCGAATGCGTCCTCGCCTCGACCGGCGGGATATGTCCGCACACCGAATGCCCCAAAGGGCTCTTGAACGGCCCGTGCGGGGGCGTGGCGCACGGCTTATGCGAGGTGGACATGGAAAAGGAGTGCGCGTGGGTGAGGATATACGCCCGCCTGAAGGCGCAGGGCAGACTCCACCTGATGAAGAAGATCGCCCCGGCCAAAGACCACTCCAGCGGCACGCGGCCAAGAAAGGTCTTGCTCAGGAACCCGGCCGGTCCCGTTGCTATTGTCGGCAAAGGCTGAAGGTGTCGACGCGCATGGTTTGCCCTCTAAAACTCTTTCGTCTTCAGTCTTCAGCCTTCAGTCTATCTACCTTCAGCCTAAACACCTTTATCCTTGCAATCGCGCTTTTTGCGGCTTCAACGGCCTTGGCGCAGGACGAGCCTCAAAGGAAGCCCTTGTCCCTGAGGGAAGGCGCCGCAGCCGTGCTGGAAAATAATCTCGATCTGATCGTCGAAAGGGTTGCGCCGCTCGTGGCCGCGCTTGACGTCGATTCCGCGCGCGCCGTGTACGACCCGGAGACCTTCACGCTGCTCAAACGCACAGAGGCAAAGACTCCTCTAAGCGCGCGTTCGCAAACCGCCGCTGGCGGGCTTTCTTCAAGCGAGTCGGAAGGATATACGCTTGAGGCCGGAGTGGAAGGCAGACTCGCGCTTGGCGCGAAATATACGCTTGAGGTCAAGGAGGAGCGGACCGCCGACACCTTCAACAGATTCGAGCCGCAGTTTGCCTCGTTCGCCGGATTGAAGCTGACCCAGCCGCTGTTCAAGAACCTTGGCAGAGAGGCAACGGAATACCAGATAAACGTCGCCGGAAAAAACAGGGATATCTCCGTACACAAGTTAAAGGGCCGCCTCCTTGAAACCCTGTCCGAGTACTGCGGTGTCTACTGGGACCTCTTACAACTCAGGGAGGAGTTGAAGGTGCGGGAAGAGTCGCTGAGGCTCGCCGAAACCCTCCTTGAACTGAATCGCAAAAAATTCAGGGCCGGCGTAATGTCGGCTCTCGACGTGAGCCACGCCGAGAGCGCCGCCGCGGCCAGACTCGATCAGGTGTTGATTGCGAGAAGGGGCGTTAAGGACAAGGAGGCGGCCTTGAAACTCCTCATATCCGGCGACGTCTATGGCATAAAGGACGTTGAACTGACGCCTTCCGAGGAGGCATCGGTGGAGCCTGTCGAGGCCAAGCTCGACGACGCGCTCAAGACCGCGTTTTCCAAGAGGCCCGACTATCTTGAGCTGAAATCCGAGATCGAAAAAAGCCGCTTGAGGATACGCTACGCCGAAAATCAAAGATACCCGCTCATCGACCTCGAGGCAAGCTACGGCTTTAACGGATTGGGGGAGACAGCGGGTCAATCATGGCGCTCCCTTGACTCCAATCCCGAATGGAGCCTTGGGGTGCGCTTCAAAATGCCGCTTGAGGGAACGGGCGCTCAGGCTGAACTCGCCGGTGCGCGGCTTGCCTCCTCTCAATCGCTTTTGAAGCTCAAAAGGCTTGAGCAGAGGACGATTATAAAGACCGACCTGATAATAAAAGACCTCAGGGACTGCTTGATAAGGGCCATGAACGCGAAACGCTCCACCGCGCTGGCTAAAAACACGCTCAAGGCCGAGGAGGAGAAGTTGAACGCAGGACTGTCCACCACCTATTCGGTGCTCAAGGTTCAAGACGACCTTTCGATGGCGCGGCTCAACGAGATAGGCGCGTCGATAGACTACAACAAGACCCTTGTCCGGTATAATATGGAAAAGGGCACGCTGCTTGAGGCGCTTGGATTGAAGTTTGGCGACGAGACAGGCCGCTGACAAAAGCGCATCTGCTTTGTTGTCTCGTCGCTCCTCAACTAGCGACGCACAACAAAGTGCGTCTTGTATTCGTCGCTTCCCTATTGCATAGGGGCCGCGCATCTGCGGCTTTTTGAGCGGCCTGTTTGAAATTAGAGTTTTTCGATAAACTGTCAGAGGCAATAAAATGAAAAAGAAACGCCTCATATTTGTCGTTGCGGGGGGGATAGCCGCAGTCATCGTTGCAAGCGCGGTTTTTTTCTCCGTTCGCAGTAACGGCTTCGATGCGCCTGCATATAAGATCATAAAGGCCGCTAAGGGCGAGCTTAGGATTGAAGTCCTTGCGACCGGGGTCGTCGTGCCTGAGACCGAGGTGGTCGTCAAGAGCAAGGCCGGCGGCGAGATAACGCGCTTTCCCTTCCACGAGGGAGACCTGCTTGAAAAGGGCGTAGTCGTGGCGAGGCTCGACCCCAAGACCGAGCTTGCAAGGAAGAATCAGGCCGAGGCGAATCTTTTGGTAACTCAGGCGCGCCTCAACAAGGCGCGCATTTCCTATAAAGACGCGGACATGCGCCTCAAGCGCCAGAATAAGCTTTTTGAGGACGGCATAATCTCCAGACAAGACCTTGACGACGCCGAGATCGCCTTTGAAAAGGCCGGAAGCGACGTAAAGATCGCGGAGGCCGAGCTGAGCCAATCGCAAGAGGCGCTCAACGAGGAACGGGAGCGTCTTGCGGACACCGAGATAAAGGCGCCGTTTACCGGAACCATGCTGAGGAAGTTCGTTGACGCGGGGCAGGTCATATCCTCGTCCATGTCCTCCTTTTCGGACGGGACTCAGCTTTTCAGCATGGCCAACCTTGAAAAGATATACGTTGACGCGATGGTTGACGAGGTTGACATAGGCAGGGTCATCGCCGGTCAGGAGGCAAGCGCGACGATTGAATCGCTTCCCGGCGTAATATTCAGCGGCACGGTGGAGCGCATATCTCCAAAGGGCGAGGTCCAGCGCACGGTAACGGTCTTCAAGGTCTTTGTGCGCGTAAACGACAAGAACAAGGCCATGCTCAGGCCCGGCATGACCGCCGACGTGAGGATACTTGCCGGACTCAGCAAGGATTCGCTCCTCATACCCAACGAGGCGTTGAAGCTCAAGAACGGCAAGAGCGGCATCTATGTCCTTGCGGGAGATGAGCCCGCGTGGCGCGAGATAAAGACCGGAAAGACCGACGGCCTTCAGACCGAGGTGACAAGCGGGCTCAAGGAAGGCGAGATCGTAGTAACCTCCGGCATGATTAATGACGCGGCACATAAGGCACAGAGGAGGCGGTTCGTGATATTTTAGCGGGCTACCCGAAAGTCTTGCGTTTTTATAGATATGCAAATATAATCACTTTATGAAAAAATATTCGAAGGCGCCCATTGAAGAGGCCGTTTTTGACATCAAAATAGACCCTGCCCTATCTATTGAAGGCAAGGATTTGGAGTCCTTGTACACAAAGGTTTCAGACCGCTATCCTATAAAGGAAATTCTAAGAACATCCGAGGTAATTAGTGAAGTAAAGGATGGAGAATTAGCAAATGTTCAGGCAAGAAGCAAGGGAGTGGTGGGTTTTCGTTTTTGGGATAAAGAACGTAAGCAGGTATGCAATTTCGGATTGGACGGTTTCAATTTCAGCCGTTTGAGGCCATATAGCGGATGGGAAGACTGTTTTCCAGAGGCGATGAGATTATGGGGTGTTTATAAAGCGGACTTCAACCTCCATCATATCAAGCGGGTCGCCGTTCGATTCATCAATATTATCAAAATTACGGAAACTCGATTTGAACTTGCCGATTATTTTAATAACCCGCCAGCCCCCCCGACAGGGCTTCCGCAGGATTTGACGGAATTTTTTTCACGTTTAAGAGTACGATATGAGGACGGTTATTTTGCAATTATTACCCTTGCCATACAAATGCCCGCTGAGCCAAATACCGCCTCGATACTGTTGGACATAGACGTATGCACGGAGACGCCTTTTGAAGCGGTTGATGAAGGCCGGCTTGAAAAAATCTTTGAACGCCTCCGGCATATCAAAAATGATGTCTTTGATAAGAGCATCACACAAAAAACCAAGGAACTCATAAAATGATAGACATGGCGCTTGTCCAAGTTGCTTTTAACCGTGACAATGCAAGACCTGTAGTTGTTTGCGAAGCGGCAAAAGGAACCAACGACGAGCTTTTCCGTAGCGCGTTCCTTGACACGCCTTCAATACTCTTTAGCTGGCGTTTAAGGCTTAAAAACAGGATATACACCTTAGCTAAGGACTGTTCTTCCGAAGGGTGGAATGGCGAGGGCGCTTTTCCTATGTCAAGTGAGGCGATTAACGCGGCCGAGCGTTTTATAGACCTTTTGCCGGAAGGCGTTATGGAACCGTCCATCACCGTTGAAAACACAGGCGATATGGCATTCGATTGGGACATCGGAGCGGATATGACCTTTACCGTTATCGTATCAAGAGACCGCGCCGTTTATGCCGGTATATTCGGCGATTCAAGACGACGCGGCACGGAAAGGATTCACAGCGAACTCCCCGGCACAATCAAAGACGTGCTGTTGGCGTACTTTAGAAAGAAAACCTGATGCCCGAACCCGCTCTTTCCTTAAAGGAGCCGGTTGAAGACGATGAGGCCATTTCCAGGTTTTTAACCGATGAAGATTCATTTTATCGGAAGACGGAAAGGGTTCATCACTCGGCCTTTAAGCTCCCGCGAGGGCACAACGCCATCTCCGTATATCGCACAAAAGATATGGTTGACCGCGCGATATGGGATATGGCGCGAAGATTTGTTACGGAACTCAGACCTGACCGCAAAGAGGTCTTGGCAAGGGCGGAACTTAAAGCCGGCGACTATAAAGGGCTTCATTTAAAGTTTAGCTGGGATGGAAAACCGCATCCGAGGCATGTGAATATCGAAGGGTGGCCTTCAAGCGTAGAAGACATGCTTGCAGTAAGAAAAGAGCTTGCAAACAAAGCCCGCCTGATCAGCAAATCGGCAAATTAATCCATTTGCGCTTTGTCATGCCTTTGCCGTGTCCATTGTTGCGTCAGAGGAACTTTACGCATCGCCATGATCGAGCTTATTGACATCAAAAAATCATACCGCATGGGGGCATCGTCGGTCGACGCCCTCAAGGGCATAAGCCTTGTTGTCAAGAAGGGCGAGTATGCGGCCATAATGGGGCCTTCGGGCAGCGGCAAGTCTACCCTAATGAACATCATCGGTTGCCTTGACAGGCCCACTCACGGCTCTTACACGCTCTCTGGGGTAAGGGTGGACGCCATGACCGAGGACGAGCTTGCCCGGCTGCGAAACACGCACATCGGCTTCGTTTTCCAGACCTTCAACCTGCTTTCAAGGCACACGGCGCTTGAGAACGTGGAACTGCCTCTGCTGTACGCGGGAGAGGCCGATACCGAAGGCCGGGCAATGGCCGCGCTTGAGGCAGTGCGGCTTGGGGCGAGGGCCGGACACAGGCCCAATGAGCTTTCAGGCGGAGAGCGCCAGAGGGTCGCGATCGCCCGGGCGCTTGTTTCAAACCCGTCTATAATACTAGCGGATGAGCCTACCGGAAACCTCGACAGCGTCAGCGGCGCCGAGATACTCAGGATATTCGACGAACTTCACGCCAACGGCGCGACCATCGTCCTCGTTACGCACGACGCGGACGTCGCCGGAAGGACCCAAAGGACCATAACCATCCGCGACGGCTTGGCAACGGTTTGAGGTTGCCTCTAAAAATTGCTATTTTTCCCGATTTCCTTGTCATGGCAAAAATACACCGGTTGCCCGTCGGCTTGCGCCCAGCACCACTTCGTGCCGAAAAAGTGTATCGTTTGACAAGTCTCGTATTGCGAAGTGGCGCTGGGCGCAATAAGACGGGCTTCAAAGAGAGCGTGAGCTTCCTTACCGGGGCTAACCGCGCTTTTGCGGTTGGCCCAATGCTCACATATTAGTGTATATGCTACGCTTTTTATTTTTGCCCTTCCTCGAACTCGGAACAACTTTCTAATTTTTAGAAGCAACCTTGAAATGATAGGGATTAGTTATGCTGCTCTTGAAAACCATGCAGGTCGCCTTCAGGGCCATACTGGCCAACAAGATGCGAACCGGGCTGACCATGCTCGGCATCGTCATCGGCGTGGCCGCGATAATCGCCATGATCTCCATCGGCGAGGGCGCGAAGGCTCAGGTCGTTGAGTCCATAACGAGGTTCGGCACCAATTCGCTGAGGGTGCGCCCGGGCGCGGCGCGCCTCGGACACATACAGACGGGCGCGGTAGAGACCCTTACCATAGAGGACGCGGACGTCATAAGGGCGTCGGTCGCCGACGTGGCCTATGCAAGCCCGGCTATATCCGGCACCTATCAGGTAAAGTACGCCAACAAGAACTCCACCACGCTCATTACCGGCACTACGCCCGAGTACATGACCATCAACAATTTTCCGGTCGACACCGGACGTCTCTTCGACGCAACGGACTTAAAACTCGTAAAGCGCGTGGCGATGCTCGGCACGACCGTCAAAAAAGAGCTGTTTGGCGACGGCCCGGCGATCGGCTCCGAGATCAAGGTCTCTGGCATGAGTTTTCTCGTCATCGGCGTCATGCAGACAAAGGGGCAGACCTCGTGGTACGACCCGGACGATCAGGTCTTCATACCCATAACCACGTCGCAAAAGCGGCTTTCAAATCAGGATCATATTAACGACGTCTACATACAAGTCGCAACGGTTGACGCGATACCCAAGGTAAAGGCCGAGGTTGAAAAACTCCTTCGCGCAAGGCACAGGATAGCCGCGGACGCGGAGTCGGACTTCAGCATAAGGGACTTCAGCGAGTTCGTGCGGACGCTCAAGCAGACGGTGAGGACGTTTTCCATCTTATTGTCCGGCATCGCCGCGGTGTCGCTCCTCGTGGGCGGCATAGGCGTGATGAACATAATGCTCGTGTCCGTTACCGAGCGCACGAGGGAGATAGGCATCCGCATGGCCGTGGGCGCGCGCAGAGCCGACATACTGAGGCAGTTCCTGATAGAGGCGGTTTCGATAACGATTACCGGCGGCGCTATCGGCGTAGGTCTGGGGATGCTGATAAGCAAATTCATCTCATGGTTCGGCGAATGGCAGACCATAATAACGCCGTATTCGGTCTTGCTCGGCTTTTTTTTCGCGGTTGCGATAGGCATCATCTTCGGCATCTATCCGGCCAGAAAGGCTTCTCTTTTGGATCCTATAGAGGCGCTGAGATATGAGTAAAACCGCCTTTGTATATTCCGACAAATTCGGCTCGTTCTACTACGGCCTTGACCATCCGATGCGGGTCAAAGACGTTTCTGCCGTTTGTGCGGGCGTGGCCTTTCTCAGGACAGAGGTTTTGCCGCTTGCACAAAGGCGCTGAAACGGAAAGATCAGGCTTGACTGCTTGCGGCGATATTAATAATATGAAGGCGGTTCTCAGCCACGGAAGGATGCCATGAAGATACCGGTTGAACTATTGCTCGGCGACTGCAAAGAGGCGCTCAAAAACCTCTCCGATGATTCAATAGACCTGATATTCACCTCTCCGCCCTACGCCGACAGCCGCAAAAACAGCTACGGCGGAATTCATCCTGATAGGTACGTTTCATGGTTCCTGCCGGCATCGAAGGAGTTGTTAAGGGTCTTAAAACCGGCGGGGACGTTTGTCTTAAACATAAAGGAAAAGGTGGTTGAGTCCGAACGCCACACCTACGTCTGCGAACTGATACTTGAGATGAAAAAACAGGGATGGCTTTGGACCGAAGAGTTCATCTGGCACAAGAAAAATTGCTACCCCGGCAAATGGCCCAACAGATTTCGTGATTCATGGGAGAGGCTTTTGCAGTTTAACAAGCAAAAGAGGTTCAACATGTATCAGGAGGCCGTCATGGTTCCGACTGGAGACTGGGCAAAGGACAGGTTAAGGAATCTGAGCGAAACCGACAGGACCCGCGATAATGCTAAAAACGGCAGCGGATTCGGAAAAAACGTTTCCAATTGGCTCAACAGGGACAGGGCATATCCAACGAATGTCCTGTATCTGGCGACCGAGTGCGGCAATAAAAACCATAGCGCGGCATTTCCCAAGGCGCTTCCCGAATGGTTTATAAAACTTTTCACAAAGCAGGGAGATTCGGTGCTCGACCCCTTCATGGGTTCGGGAACAACCGTGCTCACGGCATGCGGCATGAACAGGAGGGCAATCGGGATTGAGATTCACCCGCAATACTATAAATCCGTTCAAAACATGCTGAGTCTGCAAAAAAAAACCGCGCCGGAAAGAGCCAATGAGAAGATCCAGATCGCTCTCTTTAGATGACATAACGGCCTATGTTAAAAAGAACGTGGGGGTGTTTCATGAAAACCGCCTGCGGAGTCTTCAAGGTTTGAAGCTGAATAGTGTAATCCCTCGGAAAAACCCATACCTTTTCAAAGCCAAGCATATCCTGAGCGCGAACGATTTTGTAAAGCTGATACTTGACGCGCATCTGTCATCGCAGGAAGAAACCATATTTGGAGACTTTCTCGAAGGTCTGTCCATCCATGTTTGCAGTAAGGTTTACGGCGGCAGGAAATCTTCCGCCGAAGGCATTGATTTGGAATTGGAAAAGGGCGGCAATAGATATATAGTGGCCATAAAATCCGGGCCTAACTGGGGAAACAGCTCTCAAATAAGAAAGATGCGGGAAGATTTCAAACGCGCAAAAAAGATTATAAGGACCTCCGCGCCGTCAACGGCCGATGAAAACATCGTGGCCGTAAATGGCTGCTGTTACGGCAGGGACTCATCCCCGGACAAGGGCGACTATTTCAAGCTCTGCGGTCAGAGATATTGGGAGTTTATCTCCGGACGCTGTGATTTATTTACGACGATAATCGAGCCGCTTGGCGCCAAGGCTAAAGAGAAAAACGAGAAGTTCGTACGCGCCTACTCAAGGATGATAAACAAGTTTACCGCATCGTTTATACGCGATTTTTGCATAGACGGACGGATAAACTGGGAAGGCATCGTGAAGTTTAACTCGGCGGTTGAAAGATCGGATATTTAGCGAATTTATGATAATCGGCATCCCAAAAGAGATAAAAGAGAACGAACATCGTGTCGGCTGCGTTCCATCCGGCGTAAGGGCGCTTGTTGACGCCGGGCACAAGGTTATAGTCGAGTCCGGGGCAGGCTCTGGCAGTTCCATAACCGATGATGAGTATGCGGCATCAGGCGCTGAGATCGCCCAGTCGGCAACCGAGGTCTACGGACGCGCCGCACTTATCGTAAAGGTAAAGGAGCCGAGGCCGGTGGAGTATAGTCTTATCCGTCCCGGCCAGACGATATTCACCTTTTTGCACCTTGCCGCAAACCCTGCCCTTGCAGACGGGCTCATAGAAAAAGGCGCAACCGCCATTGCCTATGAAACCGTTGAGCTTGAGAATGGAACCCTGCCTTTATTGCACCCCATGAGCGAGGTTGCCGGAAGGCTTGCCGTGCTTGCGGGCGCTCACGCCCTTATGAAGCACTACGGCGGAAGGGGAGCGCTCCTCAGCGGCGTACCGGGTGTTGCGCCCGGAAACGTGGTCATACTCGGCGCAGGGGTTGCCGGGCACAACGCGGCAAGGGTCGCCGTTGGCATAGGCGCAGACGTTACGATCATGGACATGAACTTATCGCGCCTTCGCGCCATTGACGATACATTCCAAGGACGCATTAAAACCGTCGCGTCAAACGCATACAATATTGAAGCCGCCTTGAAAAGATGCGACCTGCTCATCGGCGCGGTGCATATACCCGGGGCAAGGACGCCAAGATTGGTAACAAGACGGATGCTTGGTTCCATGAAAAAGGGCGCGGTCATCGTGGACGTATCGGTTGATCAGGGCGGGTGCGTTGAGACCATACGTCCGACGACCCACTCCGACCCGACCTACGAGGTTGACGGCATAGTGCACTACGGAGTCGCCAACATGCCCGGCGCGGTTCCGAGGACCGCGACCTTTGCCCTTACGAACGCGACCCTGCCTTACGTCCTTGCGCTCGCTAATAAGGGGTTGAAAGAGGCATGCGTTGTCATGCCGGGCCTTGCAAAAGGCGTAAACCTGCATAACGGCCTTGTTACCCATCCGTCGGTTGCCAAGGCGATCAACAGGGATTTTACGCCGCTCTGATTATTGTCCTTGCCGCCCCTTCTTATCCAAATCGAACGGCATCTCCTTCCACTTGCCGGATTCGAGGTCTCCAAGTTCCCATTGGCCCACGCACACCCTAATGAGACGGAGCGTCGGGAGGCCCACGGCCGCTGTCATGCGGCGCACCTGCCTGTTCCTGCCCTCGATTATCGTCAACTTGAGCCACGCGGTAGGTATTTCTTTCCTATAGCGTATGGGCGGCACACGCGGCCAGATGACGTTCCCACGCTGGAGCGTGGGAACGATAGGGGCTTCGACAACCTCTGCCGTTGCGGGCAGGGTCATGCCGTCGTTCAAAGAGACTCCGCGGCAGAGTTTTTCAATGGCCTCGTCACACGGGACGCCTTCCACCTGTGCAAGGTAGGTCTTGGGGAGTTTGTGGCGCGGGTCCGAGATGCGATGCTGTAAAGACCCGTCGTTGGTGAGCACGACGAGTCCTTCGCTGTCATAATCGAGACGGCCCGCGGCGTACACGTCCGGGACGGGTATGTAATCCGAGAGGGTTCTTCGCCCCTCCTTGTCCATGAACTGACATAGCACGTGGAAGGGCTTATTGAAGAGTATGAGCCGCGGCTTGGAGCACGGTTTTTTCAAGTATGGCCTCTTTTTTTACTCTTGCTTGTGATTTTGCCCTGTTTGTAATATCGTAAACGCATTATGCCCTTATCGTTAAACGAAATCAAAGACCGGGCGAACGCCTTCTCCCGCGAGTGGGAGGGCGAACGTTCCGAGAAGGCCGAGGCCCAGACCTTCTGGAACGATTTTTTCAACGTCTTCGGCGTAACAAGGAGGCGCATAGCGAGCTTTGAAGAGCCGGTTCAACGGGCGAGGAGTCGTTTTGAGGCAACGGGCGGAAAAGGCGGCTTCATAGACCTTTTCTGGCGCGGTACGCTTATCGCCGAGCACAAGTCTCTGGGGCGCGATCTCGACTCCGCTTACAAGCAGGCGCTTGAATACTTTGAAGGCCTCCCAGACCGCGATCTGCCCCGCTACGTCATAGTGTCGGACTTCGCCCGCATCCGTCTTTACGACCTCGATACCGGCAAGCACGATGAACTGCCGCTCAAAGACCTGTACAAGCACATAAAGCTCTTCGGTTTCATCGCGGGCTATGCCACGCAACGGATAACGGCGCAGGACCCGGTGAACGTCAAGGCCGCCGAGCGCATGGGAAAGCTCCATGACCGCTTGCGCTCCGCCGGTTATGAGGGGCACGTCCTTGAAGTGCTCTTGGTGCGCCTCTTATTCTGTCTCTTTGCCGAGGACACCACGCTCTTTGAGCCGCTGGGTTCGTTCCGTGATTTTCTTGAGAATAACACAAGCGAAGACGGCGCGGACTTGGGGCCGCAACTATCGCTTCTCTTTCAGGTGCTCGATACCGTTGAGGGCAAACGCCAGAAGGGGCTCGATGAGACGTTCGCCGCGTTCCCTTACGTGAACGGGCGGCTCTTTGAAGAGACTCTTCCCATATCCGCATGCGACAAGACGATGCGCGCCCTGCTCCTCGACTGTTGCGGCCTCGACTGGGGGCGCATATCTCCTGCCATATTCGGCGCGCTATTCCAGTGCGTCATGGACGAGGAAGGCTCTGCCCGGCGAAGAAACCTCGGCGCGCACTACACCAGCGAAGAGAACATCTTAAAGCTCATCAAGCCCTTGTTCCTCGACGGCCTTTATGCCGAGTTCGAGGCCGCAAGGCGCAACACCAACAAGCTCTTTGATCTGCACAAAAAAATATCGCGCTTGAAATTTCTCGATCCCGCCTGCGGGTGCGGAAACTTCCTTGTCATCGCTTACCGCGAATTGCGATTGCTTGAGCTTGAAATCCTCCGCTCCGTCCGCGCAACGGGTCAGAGGCATATTGATATATTCCAGCTCGTGCAGGTGAACGTGAACCAGTTCTACGGCATAGAGATAGAGGAGTTCCCGGCCCAGATCGCGCAGGTCGCGCTCTGGCTCACGGACCATCAGATGAACATGCGCGTTTCCGAGGAGTTCGGCCAGTACTTCCGCAGACTGCCGCTCGTCAATTCGGCCTCCATCCGTTGCGCCAACGCCCTGCAACTGGACTGGAACGAGGTAATATCCGCTGAGCGGGTGGACTACATACTCGGCAATCCGCCGTTCGTGGGGTCTAAATTCCTGAACGACTCGCAACGCGAGGACATGGAGCTTGTGTTCGGCAAGGTCAAGGGCGCGGGCGTGCTTGATTATGTTACGGCATGGTATATGAAGGCCACGCATTATTTGCGCGGCGACGATAAGATTGACGCGCTTCTCGATAATATGCCGTCAGCGCGCAAACCTCCTCGCGAGCGGGTAAAGGTCGCCTTTGTCTCGACAAACTCAATCACGCAAGGCGAACAGGTGGGCGTAATATGGTCGGAACTGTTAAGGCTTGGGGTAAAAATCCATTTTGCCCATCGCACATTCAGTTGGAGCAACGAGGCGCGGGGCAAGGCGGCTGTACATTGCGTGATCATCGGTTTTGCCTTGCACGATACCGCCAAAAAGGTTATCTACGATTATGAGGACATCAAGGGCAATGCCCATGCCTTGGAGGCGGGGAATATCAATCCGTATCTGGTGGATGCGGTGGATATGGTTTTGGAAAAACAAACAAAACCAATATGCACAGTACCGGAAATGAAATTTGGAAATCAGCCTATTGATGGCGGCTTCTTACTATTCACTTCTGAAGAAAAAGTAGCCTTTGTAAACGAAGCACCTACTGCTAAAAAATACTTTAGGCGATTTTTCGGGGCCGAGGAATTTATTAATGGCATTGAACGCTGGTGTCTTTGGCTCAAGAATGCAAAACCTGAAGAATTGCGCGAGATTCCAGCTATTATGAATAGATTGGAGAAGGTGAGACAATTTCGACTTTCAAGTAAACGTCCCGCGACAAACGCTCTCGCCTCAACACCGACATTGTTTGCCTTTATCTCCCATCACGAGGGAAAATATCTTCTTGTCCCAAGTGTTTCTTCCGAACGCCGTGCTTATATTCCCATCGGTTTCATGTCGTCAGAGGTAATCGCCAGCAATCTGTGTCTTATCATCCCAAATGCCACGCCCTTCCATTTTGGTATTCTCACTTCCGCCATGCACATGGCTTGGGTGCGTCAAGTCTGTGGGCGGCTTGAAAGCCGTTATCGCTACTCGGCTCAAATCGTCTACAACAACTTCCCGTGGCCGGACAACCCCACGGACAAACAGCGCAAGGCCATTGAACAGGCCGGTCAAATCGTGCTCGACGCCCGCGCCAAACACCCCGGCTCTTCGCTCGCCGACCTCTACGACCCGGTTGCCATGCCGCCGGATCTTCGCAAGGCGCACCAGACGCTTGACAAGGCGGTTGACGTTGCTTATGGCAAAAAGACCTTCACCTCCGACGCCGAGCGCGTTGTCTTCCTCTTTGAGCTTTACCCCAGATACACAAGCCTGTTTCCCGGCCCAAAGGTTCGGAAGAAACGCGGAAAGAGTGCGTTGAAGTAGTGAAGCCCACTTGCTTGTCCAATATTGTTATTGTCCTAAGTTACCCCTCCCCGCCTTATCCCCGGCATTGACTTTTGTATATGACTGTCATATACTGATAAGGCATGGATACGCTTGACCTTCTTCAGGAATGCACGGGGTTTGAGTGGGACGCTCACAACGCCGAGAAGAACTGGCGGAAGCACGGCGTCATGCCGTCGGAGTGCGAGCAGATATTCTTTAACCGCCCTCTCGTGGTTGCGGACGATGTAAGGCATTCCGAGAAGGAAGGACGTTTCTATGCCCTTGGGCATACGGACGGAGACAGAATGCTCTTTGTTGTGTTTACCGTGCGGCGCGACAAGATACGGGTAATATCGGCAAGGGACATGAACCGCAGGGAAAGGGAGGCATATAAATCCCATGAATAAGAAAATACCGAAATTCAGGAGCGAGGACGAGGAAAGGGAGTTCTGGGCAACCCATGACTCCGCTGATTACGTTGACTGGAACAAGGCGAGGCGGGTTGTGTTGCCTGAACTCAGGCCGTCGCTAAAGACCATATCCTTGAGGTTGCCGGAGGCGATGATTGAAGAACTAAAGCTCATTGCCCATAAAAAGGACGTGCCCTACCAATCGCTTATGAAGATTTTTTTATCGGAAAAGATAAACGAAGAGATCAAGGCGCGCTGACCTCTCTTACCCGCCCCTTGCCTCGAACTTCCAGAAATCCGTTGGAGTAAGTATCTTTATCCCGCGATAATCCTTTAGGATAAGCAGGTCGTTGTCGCCTGTAACGATGCACACCGCCTTGCCGGCGAGCGCGGCCGCAAGGACGTTGTCGTCGTCCGCGTCGCGGCAGACTTTTTCAACCAAGCCGTCAGTGCGCGTCATCTCGGCGTTGCCCATGACAAGGGCGACGACGCCCTTAACCTCGGACTTTGAAAAGTGGAATCTGCCTGAGAGTTTTTCTTCAAGCTCGTCAACTATCCATTGCGACGTGATCATTTCATGTTCGGAGAGGCAATGCTCGAAGACCTCGCTGGAGTTGCCTCTGGCGATAAAGGCGGCGATAAGGACGTTCGTGTCGAGGAGCACCCTCACGAGACCTTTTTGAACACGTCTTCGTCCGTAAAGACTCCAATGCGCCCGGCCTTGGGCGCCATTATTCCGCGTAGTCTTTGGAACTCCTCCCTCACAAAATACTGGCGCAGGGCCTCGCGCACGATATCGCTTCTGTTGGTGTGCCCTTGCCTTACGGCCTCGGTCAGCTTCTTCTTAAGCGCCGGAGGAAGGCTTATCGTCATAGTCTGTCTCATTGATTACACCTCTGTAAGACAATATAATACAGAAGACGGCGCATGTCAAGCTCGACCGACGTTTAATCCGTGCAGGGTTTTATCGCCGGGCCCTTTTCCATCTCCGCGCAAACCCCAAGCCTTCAAACCCCTTGAAAATACGCGCTTATCTCTTGACTCTCCCCGTTAAATAAGTTAACTTCATATATTCACAAATCCGGCAAGCCGGACAACATCGTAAGGACATAAAGCGTCATGGAAAAGGAAGATAGACCCCCGTTTGAGACACGTGAGGGCAGGAGCGCGGAGTTCAAGAGCCGTCTTGAAAAACTCGCCTCGATGGCCGCTGACGGCATTGATGCGTACCCGAACGACTTTAAGCCGCTCCATAGCGCAGCCGATATAAACGCTGAATACGGCATGGCGGCCGTTCAGGAGCTTGAGGCAAAGGGCGTGAGCGTCTCGATTGCGGGCAGGATAATGGCTATCCGCGACTTCGGGAAGGCCAGTTTCATACAGCTTCAGGACAACGGCGCAAGGCTTCAGGCGTATGTCAAAAAAGATATTGCCCCCGGCGCTTACGACGTCTTCAAAAGATGCGACATGGGCGACATCGTTGGCGTTACCGGGCGTCTTTTCAGGACAAAGACCAACGAGCTTACCGTTGAGGTTCAGACCTTTCGCCTCCTTGCCAAGGGGCTTCACCCTCTGCCTGAGAAGTGGCACGGCCTTACCGACGTCGAGGCAAGGTACAGACAGCGGTATCTTGACCTGATGGTCAACCCGGAGGTAAGGGACGTATTCCTCAAAAGATGTGCCATCGTCAAGTACATCCGCGACTTTCTGTCCTCACGCGGGTACATCGAGGTTGAAACGCCCATGCTTCAACCCATTCCGGGCGGGGCCGCGGCAAAGCCGTTCAAGACCTTTCATAACGCCCTTGGGTGCGAGCTTTACATGAGGATCGCGCCTGAGCTTTACCTGAAAAGGCTCATAGTCTCCGGCTTCAACCGCGTATTCGAGATAAACAGGAATTTTAGAAACGAGGGGATTTCAACTCAGCATAACCCCGAGTTCACCATGCTGGAGTTTTACGAGGCATACGCGACTTACGAAGACCTTATCGCGCTTACCGAGGAGATGATAAGCGGCCTTGTAAGACATATACACGGCTCCACGAAGATAAACTATCAGGGCACAGAGCTGGAGTTTGCCTCGCCGTGGCAAAGGATCTCGGTAAAAGATGCCATACTCAAATACTCCAACGCCTCTGAGGACATATTCGGCGACAGGGACAAGGCGTTCGCGTTCGCAAAGGGGCTTGGCCTTTCCATACCTGACGGTTTGAGCCACGGGAAGGCGCTCATCGAGATATTCGAGAAGGTGAGCGAGCCGCGTTTTATCCAGCCCACGTTCATCACGCACTTTCCGCTGGACGTGTCCCCGCTTTCAAGAAAGAACGCGGTTGACCAGTCCGTGGTGGATCGCTTTGAACTTTTGGTGATGGGCAAGGAGATTGCCAACGCATTCTCGGAGCTTAACGACCCCGTTGACCAGCGCGAGCGCTTTGAGGCGCAGATGAAGGAGAGAGGCGCGGGAGACGCGGAGGCGCACCAGATGGACGAGGAGTTCGTAAGGGCGCTTGAGCACGGGATGCCGCCGACGGCCGGAGAGGGCATAGGCATTGACAGGCTCGTGATGCTCCTCACAAACTCGGCCTCGATACGCGACGTCATCCTTTTTCCGGCGCTCAAGAGATAACGGCCATGTCCTATGAACTGTTCATAGGTCTTAGATACCTCAAGGCCAAGAGAAAGCAGACCTTCATATCCGTCATCTCCTTCATATCCGTGCTCGGCATCACCGTGGGCGTAACCGCGCTGATAATCGTCCTGTCCGTGATGACAGGGTTCGAGGAAAATCTGAAGGAAAAGATACTCGGCGTAAACGCCAACGTGGTCGTTACGAGTTTCGGCAAGGGCATACAGGATTATGACCGCGTTACGACTGAGGTCAAAAAGGTAAAAGGCGTAGTCGGCGCCACTCCGTTCACGTACAATCAGGCCATGCTGAGCGGCCCGTCCGGCGTCATCGGCGCGGTCGTGCGCGGCATAGACTCCAAGACAGCGGGTGATGTTACGGTCCTGCCGGAGCGCGTCAAGCAAGGCTCCCTTGAAGGGATAGACTCTCCCTTCGAGGCCGGAGCCCCGGGCATAGTCCTCGGCAAGGAGCTTGCAAGAAACATCGGGGCAGGCGTCGGGGACATGGTCAACGTCATCTCTCCCACCGGCACAATGACCGTTGCCGGGGCGATTCCGAGGATGGCGGCCTTCAAGGTAGCGGGCATATTCGAGGTCGGCATGTACGAATACGACTCGTCGCTGGCCTTTGTCTCCCTTGTCAACGCCCAGAAGTTTTTCAGGCTCTCAGGCGCGGCAAGCGGGGTCGAGGTCAAGGTTATAGACATATACAAGGCCGGGGAGGTTGCCGCTGAGATAACCACGGCGTTGAAAGGCTCGTACTGGACACGGACGTGGATGGAGATGAACAGGAACCTTTTTTCAGCCCTGAGGCTTGAAAAGGCCGCTATGTTCATCATACTGACGCTGATAATAGTCGTTGCCGCGCTCAACATAATATCCACGCTCATCATGGCGGTGATGGAAAAGGGCAAGGACATAGCGATACTTAAAAGCCTTGGGGCCACGTCAGGCGGCATCATGAGGATATTTATGATAGAGGGGGTAATCATAGGCGTTGCCGGAACCGCCCTCGGCACGATAATCGGCGTCGGAGCGGCCATGAACCTTGAAAAGATAGTCGCCCTCGTGGAGCGCATATTCCATTTCAAGGTGCTGCCTCCGAGCGTTTATTACATCGACAAGTTTCCGTCGCAGGTGGAGCCGGCCTTCGTCATAGTCATCGTCGTAATCTCCATAAGCATCAGTTTTCTCGCCACGCTCTATCCGTCGTGGCAGGCGTCGCGCTTCGATCCGGTGGAGGGTTTGCGCTATGAGTGAGAGGCAGCCTGAGGGGACAACGCAATGGCCATAGATGCGGCAACCGCGTCAATAGTCAAGGACAAGGCCGAGGCCCTTTTCGACAAGGGCAGGTTTTCCGAGGCGTTTGACGCCTACGAGAAGATAAAGCCTTACGGAGATAAGGACCCTCGCGTCTATCTCAGGATGGGCGATATCGCAAGGAAGCTTGGCGACAACGCCGCCGCCCTATCCTGTTATAAGGACGCAGTGCGGAGCTTTACGAAGCTCGGCTTCGTGATCAAGGCCATAGCGGTATGCAAGATAATAATCGCCATCGATCCGGGACAGCAGGGCATACACGATAAGCTGGCGGAGTTGTACGCAGGGCAGGGCGCCGTTGCGCCGCCAAAGGCCACTGTCGTTATCGCGTCCCCCGTTGCCGCGCCGGAGCCGGCAGCGGCGCCGGCTCAAGAGCTTCCGAAGGTTTCAAAGGCAACGGATAAGGCCGAGGATGACGACGATATCGAGGTCATCCAGCCCATGAAACTGCCGCGTGTCCCGCTCTTTTCGGACTTCAACGAGGAGGAGTTTTTAGCGGTCATCAGGAAGGTGCGCTCGCATGATTTTGCGCCGGGGGAATACGTCTTTCGTGAAGGAGACGCTGGGGATTCCATTTTCATCATAGCCGAGGGCGCGGCAAAGGTCATAGGCCGGGCAAAGGACGGCAACGAGGTGAGCCTTGCGACCCTTACCGAGGGGGCGATATTCGGCGAGTTCGGGTTCTTTTCCAACGCCAAGAGAACCACGGACATCAAGGCCGTTGACTCGTCAACGATCCTTGAACTGACCAAGACCGACCTTGACGAGATAATCAAGAAACACAAGCGCGTCGAGGAGGTGCTCTTCAAATTCTACAAGGAGCGAGTCGTGGACAGGCTCATGGGGCTTTCCGACATATTCAGGCCCATAGCCAAGCCGGACAGGGCCGAGATACTCTCAAGGCTTCAATTGACGCGGTTTTTGAAGGGAAGCGTCATCGTCAGGGAGGGCGAAAAGGGCGACATCATGTATCTCATCAAGACCGGGGCCGTGTCGGTTTGGACCGCGGATAAGGGCGGGAAGGCTCATAACCTCTCCGAATTGAGGGAGGGCGACTTTTTCGGAGAGATAGCCCTTGCCACGAGCAGGCCCCGCGTAGCGAACATCACGGCCATTGAAAACACGGAACTGGTGGCCTTCTCGAGGCCGTTGATAAAAGACATCCTCATGAAGTATCCGGCGGTCAAGGAAGTATTGGAGCGCGTGATCAAGGAGCGGGTTATAGAGTCCGCAAAGGCCAAGGAGAGGTTTTCCTTGGCGCTGGTCTGATTGACGGGGAATATAGGCTTTGAATCTGATAACCATAAAAGGTCTATACAAGTCCTACGGCGGTGTCGCTAAAAAGGTGGAGGTCTTGAGAGGCATTGACCTCGTCATAAAAAAAGGGGAGACCGTTGCCATCCTTGGGGCGTCAGGGGCCGGCAAGTCAACGCTCCTGAATATCATGGGCACGCTCGACAGGCCGAGCTCCGGCGAGGTGTCGTACGGCGACGAGACGGTCTTCAACCGCGACGACGCGCGGCTTGCGGCCTTCAGGAATAAGAATATAGGCTTTGTCTTCCAGTTTCACCATCTTCTGCCGGAGTTCACGGCGGTTGAGAACGTCATGCTTCCGGGCCTTATAGGAGGTTTGACCAAGGAAGCGGCGTGGACGAGAGCGTCAGCCCTGCTAGATGAAGTCGGTCTTGCAACAAGGGGCAATCACAAGCCCGGCGAGTTGTCCGGCGGAGAGCAACAAAGGACCGCGCTTGTCAGGGCGCTCATGCAACAGCCGGAGGTCTTGCTTGCCGACGAGCCGACCGGCAACCTCGACACGAAAACCGGCGACGAGGTATTCGACCTGCTCATGGCGCTCAACAGGGACAAGGGCACGACGCTGGTCATCGTTACCCATAACGAAAGACTTGCCTCGCGCCTGCAAAGAAACTTCAGGATGGCCGACGGCCTAATGAGCGAGGTTTGACGCGACGGACCGTTACTATTGAAAGGGGCTTATACATCAGTTGACAGCATCACGCAACGCATTAATCGTTATCTTATTCATTACGTGCATATTTTCCGTTGCGATGAGGCACACTGCCTCAGCCGCCGATAGGCGCCTCGAAGTGCTTATCATGCCGTTCGACGTCAAGGATGGGGAGGGCCTATCCCTGTCCATCGAGCGCAGGGAGGCGATGGAGGCAATGGCGCAAAGGCTTGATAGGAGCGGCATCGCCATCGTCGGCATTGACGTCATCAAGGACATGGTGCTTAAGGAAGGGCGCAAAGCTCTTGCCGAGCAGGACGCGATAGCCGTGTCCGGCAAGGTTGCCGTTGACTTTGCCGTGCTTGGCGAGGTATCGAAGTCCGCGGATGCCATACAAGTTTCATGGCGCGTGATGGATATGAAGACGCGCGCAACTATTGCTTCATATTCGGCCGCGGAGCGCGATATCCCGGCTCTGATAAAGGCGGTTGACAAAGTATCGGGCCGGATGCTTGAAAAGATGAAAACCGCCGCGTCTTCCAGTCAGGCCCCAAGGACAGGGGTCATCGGGAGGATCGAGGTCAAGGGCAACAGACGGGTGGACGCCGAGGCCGTGTTACGCAAGATAACGAGCAAGGTCGGAGAGCCTCTCTCGCCGGACGACGTAAAGGATGACATACGCGCCATCTACTCCACCGGGTTTTTCGACGACGTGTCCGTTGACTTGTCTGAGGCTCAGGCCGGAGGTTCAACGCTCACCTACGCGGTCAAGGAGATGCCCTTCATCAGAAGGATAGCCTTCAAAGGCAATTCCGAGCTTAACGAGGACAAGCTCAAAGAGGCGATAACGATAAAGGCCAACACCGTTCTCGACCGCGCCGTGCTTGCCTCCAACGTTGACAAGATAAAGGCCGCGTATGCGGAAAAGGGCTATTATTCAGCCGCTGTAAAGCCGGTAATCGAAACGGACAAGGAGACCTTCGAGGCTGAGGCTGCGGTCGTCTTTGATATAAACGAGGGGCCGGAGGTAAAGATAAAACGCATAACCGTCATAGGCGGGAATCATTTTTCAGAGGGCGACGTCAAGGGGCACATGACTACAAAGGAAGCCGGGATATTCTCGTTCCTTACGGGTTCGGGAAAGTTCAATGACCTTGTCTTCCAAAACGATTTAAGTATAGTCCTCGGCAAATACTACGACGACGGATACATAAACGCGGATATACTCGATCATCGCGTGCTCCTCAGCGAGGATAAGAGATACTTCCTTATTACTTTATACGTCAGCGAGGGCGATCGGTTCACCGTCGGAACGATAGACGTAACCGGCGACATGCTCGATGATTCCCCCAAGGAAGAACTCCTTGGGAAGATAAAACTCGAGAAGGGCGATACATTCAACAGGAGCAAGTTTGCAAAGGGTCTTGAGGCCATATCCGACATATACGGGGATAAGGGTTATGCCTACGCCGACGTAAGGCCGGGCACGCGCGTAGACGCGGAAAAAAAGGTCGTTGACATTGTAATCGAAATAAAGAAGAACGAGCTTGCCTTTGTCGAGCGTATAGACATACAGGGCAACGTGAGGACGCGGGACAAGGTCATAAGGCGCGAGGTGGAACTTGCTGAGGGAGACCTGTACTCCTCTTCGGCGATGAGAAGGAGCAGGAATAACCTAAGACGCCTCGGCTACTTCGAAGACGTAAAGGTGAGTCAGGCGCAGGGCGGGGGGCCGGATAAGATAAAGCTTGACGTTAACGTCAAGGAGAGGCCGACAGGCGCGGTATCGGTAGGCGCGGGCTATTCCTCCGTGGACAAGGTGATAGGCACGGCCTCCATTTCGCAGTCGAATCTGCTCGGCACTGGCCTGAGGCTCGACCTTTCAGGCACGGTGAGCGCGACCAGTTCCAAGTACGTCCTCGGTTTTACCGAGCCTTGGCTCATGGACAAGCCCCTGTCGGCCGGGTTCGACGTCTACAAGACGGATAAGGATTACCCGGACTACAAGGTTGGAAAGACCGGCTTTGACGTAAGGTTCGGTTTTCCCGTGATGGACAGGTACACGCGCGGAACCATAACGTACAGGCTCGAAGACGTGCGTATCCGCGACGTGGCCGCGGGCGCGCCCGTTGATGTAAAGGATCAGGAAGGAAAGCGCAAGGAGAGCAGCGTAAGGACGGCGCTCAAGAGGGACACGAGGGACGACGCCTTTTTTCCAACGGAGGGCGCGGTTGCGTCGGCTTCGATCGAGTATGCCGGAGGGGTTATAGGCGGGTCCACGAACTACGTCAAATACGAGGCCGACGCTATAAAGTACGTGCCGTTGATATGGGACACGACCGTCTCCCTTCGCGGCTCCGCAGGCTACGTGCACAGCTACGGTGGAAAGGCGATCCCCATATACGAACGCTACTATCTCGGCGGAATAAACAGTCTGAGGGGTTATAGGACGCGCTCTTTGGGCCCCAAGGATACGGCAACCGGAGCCGTGGTAGGCGGTAACAAGATGGTTCTTGCGAGCGCGGAGCTCGTGTTTCCGCTCTTTCCCGAACAAGGATTGAGAGGCGTCCTGTTCTACGACATCGGCGGCGCGTACAACGACACTATAGATTCGGGAGACCTCAGGGAGCTACGGCAGGGCTGGGGCGTTGGGCTTAGGTGGTTCTCTCCCATAGGGCCTCTGAGGCTTGAATTCGGTATGCCGCTCGGCAGACGCGAGGAGGAAAAGGCGCATCAGTGGGATTTTACCATCGGTTCGGCTTTTTAAGAAGGCCGCTGAAAAAGCCGCATCTGCTTTGTTGTCTCGTCGCTCCTCACTGAGGCGCACAACAAAGTGCGCCTCATTCGTCGCTTCTCGCCGCCTCGCATCTACGGCTTTTTGAGCGGCCATCGTCAGTATTGGGTTTTTCGTAGCCTGTTAAGAAGGTTATTAATAATCAAGGGGGAATTGCATGAAAAAGATAATCATGTCGTTTATCTTCGTTGCCGCATTTGTTATGGCCGGGACGGCCTCTGCAAAGGAGATGAAGCTGGCGCACGCCAATCTGCAGAAGGCATTAAACGACAGCGCCGCCGGGACAGCGGCCAAGAACGCGCTTCAGGAAGAGGCCAAGAAGCTCGAAGAACAGCTCAACGTAAAGCAGGAGAGCTTGAAGAAGATGAAGTCCGAGATGGACAAGATGGCCGCGGTCTGGACAAAGGAGGCGCGCGATCTGAAGGAGGCCGAGTTCAGGGTCAAGAACCAGGAGTTTCAGAAACAGTACATGGACTTTGGCGAAGAATTAAATAAGAAAAAGCAGGAGCGCGAGGCGCAGATAATAAACGAGTTGCGCGCCATCGTAGAGGATATGGCGAAGAAGAAGGGTTATACCTACGTCTTTGAAAGGTCGCTTGGCGGACTGCTCTACGCGCCGTCTCAGGACGACATTACCGATGAAGTGATAAAACTCTACGACGAGCGTTTCAAGTCCGGCGGGAAGTAACGAAGACGATGAAAAAAACGGTTGAACAACTCGTGGAGATAACGGGCGGACGTCTTATCGGCGACGGAAACGTCGTCATAAGGGACGTTGCGTCTCTTGAGGAGGCGGGACCGGGCGAGATAACCTTTATCTTGGACAAGGCCAAGTTAAAGCTCCTGCCCTCCATAAAGGCGGGTGCAATCATCGTCCCGGAAGGCGACTATCAGCCGGGCGCAGGCAACCTTATCGCAACGCGGAATCCGCAGATCGCCTTTGCCAAGGCAATGGATGTCTTCAGACCGGCTTTGTTGCCGGGGCCGGGCATACACCCCAAGGCTGAGGTGAGCGCAAGGGCAAGCGTAGGCGAGGGCGTTTCGATTCAGGCTTATGCCGTAGTGGAAAAGGGCGCGACAATCGGGCCGCGCACCGTCGTCTATCCGGGCGTTTACATCGGGCAGGACGCAAGGATCGGCGCTGACTGCATCATATATTCAGGCGTGGCGATACGCGAGGGTTGCATTATCGGCGACAGGGTCATCGTACATTGCAACACGGTAATCGGCAGCGACGGATTCGGTTACGCTTGGGACAACGACTTGAACGGCTACAGAAAGTTGCCGCAAAGGGGCATCGTTCGGATAGATGATGATTGCGAGCTTGGCGCGTGCGTGACGGTTGACAGGGCCGCCATAGGCGAGACGGTCATAGGGTCAGGCTCCAAGATAGACAACCTCGTGCAGGTGGCGCACAACGTAAAGATAGGCGAACACGCGATAATCGTGGCGCAGGTGGGCATAGCCGGGAGTGTGCGGGTCGGAGACCGCGTACAGATAGGCGGTCAGGTTGGGATAGTCGGCCACATCGACATCGGCGACGGCGCGATGATCGGGGCGCAGTCCGGCATATCCGGCCCGGTGCCTTCAAAGGCCATATACTCGGGCACTCCGGCCATACCGCACCACGACTGGCTCAAGGCGTCCGTCATATTCGCAAAGCTCCCTGAACTGAAAAAAAAGATAAACGAGCTTGAAAAAAGGCTTGCCGAGATCGAGGGGAAAAAGGGTTAAAGGCCGTGACCGCGAACCGTGACCGTGAAAGACGTAAGGAGACATCTCGCTATGATAGACATTAAGGAGATTCAGACCATACTTCCCCACCGCTACCCGTTTCTGCTCATTGACAAGATAGTCGAGTTGGACCCGGGCAAATACGCGAAGGGGATAAAAAACGTTACCATAAACGAGCCGTTTTTCCCGGGGCATTTTCCGGGGCATCCGATAATGCCGGGCGTCCTCATAGTCGAGGCAATGGCGCAGGTCGGGGGGGTGCTGGCCTTCAAGTCCGCCGACGTTTCCAACAAGGTCGTATACTTCATGGGCATTGACAAGGCGCGGTTCAGAAAGCCGGTGCTCCCTGGGGATACGCTTGAACTGTCGCTCACCGTGACTAAGTGCAGGGGCAGCATCTGGGGCTTTAAGGGCGAGGGGCGCGCCGCGGGCGTCCTCGTCGCCGAGGCCGAGTTTCTTGCGACCATCATGGAAAGGTAACTCATAGAGATGAACGGGACTTTGAAGTCGCAAACCCGGACGCGCATACATCCTACCGCCTCCATACATCCCGGCGCCGAGATAGATACCGGCGTCGAGATAGGCCCGTATACGGTCATTGCCGAGGACGTCCGCATAGGCAAGAACACGAAGATAGGTCCGCACGTGGTCATTGACAGGTGGACCACGATAGGGGCCGACTGCAACATCTTCCAGTTCACCTCCATAGGCGCTCCGCCGCAGGATTTGGGATACAAGGGCGAGAAGACGGAGGTCGTCATCGGGAACAACAACGTCATAAGGGAGTTCGTTACCATACACAGGGCCACCACCAAACAACAGCGCAAGACCGTGTGCGGCAACGGGAACCTTTTCATGAACTACGTCCATATCGCGCACGATTGCAATCTCGGAGACAACATCATAATGGCCAACTCCGCCACGCTTGCCGGGCACGTTTCCATCGCGGACCACGCCATAGTCGGCGGCCTCGTGGCCATACATCAGCACGTCCGCATCGGCGCGTACTGCATCATAGGCGGGGCCACTGCCGTCAGCAAGGACATCCCGCCTTACGTCATGGCCGTTGGCAACAGGGCCAAGCTCTACGGCTTGAACAGCGTGGGCTTGAGGAGACAAGGCTTTACACGCGCCGCGCTCGAGGAGATAAAAAGGTCTTACAACATCGTCTTCCGCTCGTCCCTTACGCTTTCCGAGGCAATTGAAAGACTTAAAACGGAACTGCCCGATTCGCCTCACGCGAAAAGATTCGTTGACTTCATAACGGCCTCCAAGCGCGGCCTTGCCCGCGAGCGGAGCAGAAGAAAGAGCGACGCACATGAAGAAGACCATGAATAAAATCAGAGCCGGCGTAATCGGCGTCGGATACCTTGGGGCCATACACGCGCAAAAGTACGCGGCATTGGCCGCGACCGGGGCGGTTGAGTTCATCGGGGTTTTTGACGCGGATCAGGCAAGGGCGCGCGAAATCGCATCGGCCAATAACGCCATGCGTTTCGCCTCAGTGGACGCGTTGCTTTCGTGCGTTGACGCGGTAAGCATCGCAACGCCGACGGCCCACCACTTCACTCTTGGTATGCGCGCCATCGAGGCCGGCAAGGACGTGCTCGTGGAAAAGCCGATAACGACCACGGCGCTTGAGGCCAAAGAACTGGTAAAGGCCGCCGAGAAGGCGAATACCATACTTCAGGTGGGTCATCTTGAGAGGTTCAACGCCGCAGTTGTAGCCCTTGAGGGCGTTCCATACAAGCCCGTCTTTATACAGGCGCAAAGGCTCTCTCCCTTTCCGAACCGGTCAACCGACGTTGACGTGGTGCTTGACCTGATGATCCACGACATCGACATAATATTGAATCTCGTAAAGTCGGAGATAGAGTCAATTGACGCGGTAGGCACACCGGTCGTGTCGGACAAGGTAGACGTCGCAAACGCAAGGATACGGTTTGTAAACGGCTGCGTGGCCGACGTAACGGCCTCCCGCGTGTCAAGCGAGCGCGTGAGAAGGATTCAACTGTTCGAGTCGAGCGGATACATCACCATTGACTACGCGGCCCAGCATATCTTTATCGCGCGTCCGGCAATGGGCGCTTCTCAAGCCTCTCCAGCGATTGAAGTTGAGCAGCTTGACATAGAAAAACGCGACTCTCTTCTGGAGGAGATACGTTCCTTCATCGGTTGCTGCGCCCGACGCACCCCGCCCCTTGTGTCCGGCGTTGACGGCCTCCGCGCGCTGGAGGCCGCCGAGACGATACAAAACAGCATGGCAAGGAACGCGGAGCGGGTTGAATCTCAAGGCGTCCGGCGTTAAAACAAACGGCGAGCGCCGGTTGATAAATACTACTGATGGACGTCACGCGCAATATGGATAGTCCGAAACTCCAGAACCTCATCCGCGAACTTGTTTCTCTTCCTAACGAAACAGAGTGGCTTGAGTTCAAGAAAAACCATTGCGAACCGCAATTGCTGGGAAAGTACCTCTCAGCCCTGTCAAATTCCGCGTGTCTTCATGACAAGCCAAAGGGCTATCTTATCTTTGGTATCGAAGATAAGACTCACGCGGTAATAGGGACGGACTTCAACCCGGCCAAAACCAAGGCCAAAGGCAATCAGGACCTTAGCATATGGCTTTCGACCCGCTTACGTCCGAATGTTGGTTTTGACATATCCACTCTTGAATATGACGGCAAGCCGACAGTGATATTTGCCGTTAATCCCGCCATTGATCAGCCCGTTACTTTTTGCGGAACGGCTTACATACGCATCAGTTCGAACACGACGGAACTGGCAAAATATCCGGTAAAAGAGCGCGAAATCTGGAATCGTAGACACAGGGTGGATTGGTCGGCCGGGGTATGCGAAAAGGCGGCGATAGATGACTTGGACCCGGAGGCTATAAAGAAGGCCCGTGTTGAATACATAACCAAGTTCCCATCAAAAGCATCTGAAGTAAACGGATGGGATGACATGCAATTCCTAAACAAGATAAAACTAACTATCAAGGGCAAGATCGCCAATTCCGCGGTTTTGTTGCTTGGCAAGTCGGAATCCGCGCCGCTCATCAATCCAGCCGTCGCGAAAATCACATGGGTTTTGAAAGACGAGAAAAATATGGAGAAGGATTATGAGCATTTTGGCCCGCCTTTCATATTGAATGTCGAACGCGCCTTTGCCAAAATCAGAAACCTGACTTACCGGCATATGCCGAGCGGCACGCTTTTTCCCATTGAAGTAACACAGTACGACCGTTGAGTCATAAGAGAGGCGCTTCACAACTGTATTGCTCACCAAGATTATAGTATGTCTGGACGGATCAATCTGGTGGAGACTCCTACATCTCTGACGTTGACGAACATGGGGAGCTTTCTTCCCGGAAGCGTTGAAAATGTAATCAGGCAAGATGCCCCTCCTGAGACTTATCGGAATCTATTTCTTGCGGATGCCATGGTCAATTTGAACATGATTGACACTCAGGGCGGAGGCATCAAGAAGATGTTTCAGACCCAGATGAAGCGGTACTTTCCAATGCCCGATTACGACCTTGGCCAACCCGACCGAGTGGTTGTGAAGATTCAGGGTCAGGTGCTTGATGAAAGATATACACGGCTTTTGATGGAGCGCACCGATCTTGACCTTTGGACAGTGATACTTTTGGATAAGGTACAAAAAAGAATCCGCATATCGCTGGAAGAATGTAAAAAGCTCAAGGGTATCAGAGCAGTTGAAGGGAGATACCCAAACATTTTTGTTTCATCATCCGTTGCGGCCGCAACGGATGATGAAGCACAGCATATACGGAATAAAGGGTTGGAAACAACATATTATAAGCAGATTATAATACAACTCATTCAAGAGCACGGCCCTGTGAGCCGTGAAAAAATAGATCAACTTCTTTTGGATAAATTGCCGGAAGTGCTTACTGAAAAACAGAAGAAGAGCAGGATAAGCAACTACCTTACGAATCTTATCGGCGAAGGGATTATTGAAAATACAGGCACAAATAGGTATCCGCAATGGCTTATGAAGAATAATAAAAAATAAAAAAATAATAAAACCATTTGCAAATCAATTAAAAGCGTTGACACTTCAACCAGTTGGCTTATTTTTATTTTTTTTTGGGACATATTAGAAAAAATAAGAAAATTATAAGCGGCAAGGAACGCTGAGCGGCTATAGCGATTTGCCGGTCAAGTACCCCGTTAAATATCACAATGCCCAACTCCATCTTCATCATAGGCGGCGAGGAGTCAGGGGACGGCCACGGGGCCTCCCTCATAACCGCGCTCAAAAAGCTGATGCCGGGTCTAAGTGTCGAGGGCATGGGCGGGGCAAGGATGCGCGAGGCCGGGCTCATTGGTCTTGATTCAAGGGAGGTCTCGGTTGTAGGCGTCGTCGAGGTGATCGAAAAACTGCCGACGCTCTGGCGCTCGTATGCGACGCTTAAAAGGCGGCTTGCCGAGGGGTCTTTCGACGCGGTTGTGCTCATTGACTTCCCGGACTTCAACCTCCGTATCGCAAAGGCTGCGAAAAAACTCGGCATCCCTGTCATTTATTATATAAGTCCTCAAGTATGGGCATGGAGAAGGGGCAGGATAAAGACCATCGCGGCCCTTGTTAAAAAGATGCTCGTGGTTTTTCCGTTCGAGGTGGAGTTTTACAAGAAGGCCGGGGTTGACGTGGAGTACGTGGGCCATCCGCTGGGGGATCGCGTAAGGTGCGAACTCACCAGACAAGAGGCCAGAGAGCAATTGGGGATCGCCCCTGATGCGCCGGTCATCGCGCTTTTGCCGGGAAGCAGAACCAGCGAGGTGGAGCGCATCCTGCCGGTCATGCTTCAAGCCGCCAAACTCATACAAGACGGCCTTGGCCTTGGAAAGAAGCGGGCGGTATTTCCGATAATAGCCGCCAATAGCGTAGAGGGCGCCCTGCTTGACAAGCACTTGAAAGAACAGGCGCTCCTTGGCATTGACGCGCCGATAGTCCGCGACAATATGTACCCGTGCCTTCGCGCCGTGGACGCGGCGATAGTAACCTCCGGCACGGCCACCCTTGAGACGGCGCTCGTCGGCGCGCCGATGGTAATCGTCTACAGGCTCTCAGGCCTGACCTACTGGATAGCCCGCGTCATGGTAAAAGGAACCTATGCGGGACTCCCTAACATAATCGCGGGCAAAGGCATCGTGCCGGAATTGATGCAGGACGCGGCAAAGCCTCAGGCCATCGCGG
This sequence comes from Deltaproteobacteria bacterium, assembly GCA_016213015.1. Taxonomy (GTDB): domain Bacteria; phylum Desulfobacterota; class GWC2-55-46; order GWC2-55-46; family GWC2-55-46; genus JACRCE01. Next base: position 45,174 of record JACRCE010000063.1, read on the forward strand.
ATAAGATACTCGGCATCCTTAAAGACCTTCCGCTACGCGAACGGATGATACGGGACTTGCAGGAGATGCGCGAAAAGATAGCCGGCGGCGCGTCCGAAAGGGCGGCGCGGGCGATAAAATCGATTATAAGGCCATAAAGGCCGTGTCCATTGACCGTGTAAAAGAAAAATCTTTTCACGGTCACGGGTCACGGTCACGGGTCACGGTTTATAAATGAACACCTATATCCGTCTCCTCAGACTCCTGCCGCCGTACAAGGTAACGCTGTTTTTCGCGTTCCTCTGCATGGTGGGCTTTGCCGCGTCCAACGGGGCAATGGCCTACCTCATCGGCCCTGTCATGAAGTTTTTGTTCGCCTCGGACAACGGGAAGGGCATTAAGCTCATCCCTTTTGACATCATGATCGTGTCAAAGGAAAACATGCTCGTCGCCATCCCGATAGTCATAATCATCGTCGCAATCGTCAAGGGCCTGAGTTCCTACGGGCAGTCTTACTTCATGGGATATGTGGGGCAGGGCGTGGTTCGGGACATAAGGAAGCGGCTCTACGAACATATACTGAGCCTGCCGACCGGCTACTTCACGGCAAACCCGACCGGCATCCTGATATCGCGTCTCACCAACGACGTAAACCTTCTGCAAACGGCCACGTCAGAGGCCATAGCCACGGTCTTGAAGCAGAGCCTTACCATCATCGTCCTTGCTGGCGTGGTTATAAGCCTTGACTGGAAACTTGCGCTCGCGGCCTCGGTCGCGCTCCCGCTCTCGGTCTATCCAATGAGGCAACTCGGCAAGCGGATGAAGCGCATCTCCACGCGCGGGCAGGTGAGCATGGGCGCGATGACCACGCTCCTGCATGAGGCCATAGCCGGCATAAGGATCGTCAAGGCTTTTTGCATGGAGCGATATGAAGCCGGGCGTTTTCATAATGAGAACGAGCGCTACAACAGGAACATAATAAAGCAGATAACGGTAAGAAGCATCTCGTCCCCCTTGATGGAGACGCTCGGCGCGGTGGGCTTTGCCGTTACGATATGGTACGCGGCCCACAGGATCAACGCCGGGACCCTACAGCCCGACACTTTCATATCCTTTTTTGCGGCGGTCATCATGTTCTACCAGCCCATAAAGGCGTTGAACGGCGTAAACATGTACATACAGCAGGGCATGGCCGCGGCGGACAGGGTCTTTAACGTCATTGATACACCCTCGGAGGTTGACAAGAAGGAAGGCGGCGTTCCGATAACCGGCCTGCTCGACTCGGTGGAGTTTAAGAAGGTCTCGTTCAAATACGGCGGCAACTGGGTGCTCAAGGAGTTAGACCTCAAGGTCTCGAAGGGCGAGGTGCTTGCGATAGTAGGTTCGTCGGGAGGCGGCAAGACCACGTTCGTTAATCTCATACCGCGCTTTTACGACGTGAGCGAAGGTGCGATCCTGTTCGACGGAGTTGACCTGCGCGAGATAAGGCTTGCCTCGTTGCGTTCGCAAATCGCCTTGGTATCCCAACAGGTGGTGTTGTTCAACGACACGGTTAGGAAAAATATAGCCTACGGCGACATCGAGATAAGCGATGAGGAGATGATAAAGGCCGCCAAGGCCGCCAATGCCCATGATTTTATTTTGAGACTGCCTGATGGGTATGATACCGTTATCGGCGAAGGCGGGGTGCGTCTATCAGGCGGCGAGAGGCAGAGGCTCTCCATAGCCCGCGCCATATTGAAGAACGCGCCGGTGCTGATACTTGACGAGGCGACGAGCGCCCTTGACACGGAAAGCGAGCGCGAGGTGCAAAAGGCGCTCACGAATCTCATGGAGGGGCGCACGACCTTTGTGATAGCCCACAGGCTCTCCACGGTGAGGAACGCGGACAGGATAATCGTCCTCGGGGGAGGCGGCATAAGGGAGATGGGCGCTCACGACGCGCTCCTGACAAAGGGCGGCGAGTACGCGAGGCTGTATTCGCTCCAGTTCAACGCATGAAAAAAAAGATACTTGACACCATAGGCGTATCCGTAATACCGTGCGTCGCCTTCTGGCTGATGAGGGCGCTGAGGGCCACCATGCGCCTTGAGCGCGTCAACTTCGGGTGGTATCAATCGCGGGTCAGAAGCGGCGCCAACTGCATCCTCGCCTTCTGGCACGGCAGGCTGATGATGATGCCGTTCGCCTATGAGGGGCGCGGCATAACCATCCTTGCCAGCGCATCGCGGGACGGCGAGCTTGTCAGTAAAACCCTTGCCGGATTCGGCATTGACACGGTGCGCGGCTCCACGAGCAGAGGGGCCTTCAGCGGATTGAAGGGTATACTTTCGGCGGCGCGCGCGGGCAGGGACATCGCCATTACGCCGGACGGCCCAAGGGGGCCTGCATTCAAGGCGCAGATGGGCGTGATTCAGCTTGCCAAGGCAACCGGCCTGCCCATACTGCCCGTTTCTTTCAGCGCCTCAAAAAAAAAACTGTCAACAGCTGGGACGGTTTTATTGCGCCATATCCGTTTTCAAGAGGGGTCTATATCCTCGGCGCGCCCTTGTTGGTGAAGCGTGACGCAAGCCCTGAGGAGATGGAGGAGGGCAGGGCTGAACTCGAAAACAGGCTTAACAGGCTTACCGCCGAAGCCGATGGCTACTTCAACCGCAAATCAACTTAATATCTCTCTTTTCGCGCCATGAAATACCGTCTTTACGACATCCTCCTTCACGTTGCCCTTGTAGCAGCCCTCCCGTTTTTTATAATCAAGATGCTAACCGTAAAAAAATACAGGGAAGGACTGGCCGAGCGGTTCGGCTGTATCGGCCTTGACAAGCTCAACCGGCTCAAGGGCGGCCAGATCGTCTGGTTTCACGCAATATCCGTGGGCGAGACAAAGGCGGTTGTTCCGGTGCTCCGTTTGTTCAAAGAGAGCCATCCAGATATGAAGGTCGTTTTTTCCACGGTAACGATGACCGGCAACAGGTGCGCCCTCAAGGAGTGCTCCGGCCTTGTTGACGCGCTGATATACTTTCCGCTTGACCTGTCGTGGGTCGTCAACAGGACGATAAGACTCGTAAATCCTCGTGCGCTCATCGTGGTGGAAAAGGAGATATGGCCTAACATGATATTGAGCCTTTCGAGACGCGCCGTGCCGGTGATTATCGTCAACGGCACTATATCCGAGCGTTCATTCAAACGATTCATGCGATTCGGTTTTTTGTTCAGAGAGGTCTTTTCCGCGCTTGGTTATTTCGCGGCAAGGACTAAGGAGGATTGCGAACGGGCGATAAGGGCGGGCGTGCCCCATGAGCGCGCCGGGAACGTGGGGAATATAAAGTACGACATGGCCCCGCCGGATTCAACCTCTGAGCACAGGGTGCGGTTGTTGTCATCAATGGCCCTATTGCCGGAGGATCTCGTTATAGTCGCGGGCAGCACCCATAAAGGCGAGGAGGAGATGATACTCAGGGCTTATGCCGGGCTCAAGCCGCGTTTCAAGACGCTCAAGCTCGTGCTCGTCCCAAGGCATCCCGAAAGATTCAACGAGGTGGAGGCGCTGATTAGAAATACGGGCAGCGCCTTTTGCAGACGCTCCAATATTACGGCGGGAGCTGAAATCATACTGCTTGACACGGTCGGCGAACTTATGAACGTATACTCCATTGCCGCGATAGCGTTCGTGGGTGGGAGCCTTGTAAAGGGCGTTGGGGGGCATAATCTCCTTGAACCCGCGCTTCATGCAAAGCCCGTTATCTATGGAGGGCATCTTACGACCTACCTTGGCATGGCCGAACTGCTTGAGGCAAATGGGGGCGGGATCAGAGTGCCGGACGAAACCTCGCTTGAGGCGGTAATCGCCGGACTTCTTTCCGACGGCGCTATGAGGGCGGCCATGGGCGAGGCCGCAAAAAAGGCGGTTGAGGCGAATCGCGGGGCCGCAAGGCGCACGGCGAGCATAATTGACGGACTGCTCCTGCCTTTTTTGAAAAAAAGGCAGGCCAAAAAACCTTAATTAGGAATAGACATCAAGGCTGACGATTATCAATGCCGCCTGCGGCGTTTCGCACCCTTTCTTGGAAGGAAGCATGGTCAGGATATGAAGATCGGCGCCCGCGTTGAAAAACTGATGCGCGAGGACAGGGTGCGTGGAATGGCGCACCTCATGCTCCTTTTGCTGTCTTATCTATACGGTCTTGCGGTATGGATAAGGGGGAAGCTGTACAGCCTCCGCGTCCTCAAGGCGATCAAACTCCCCTGCCGCGTAATATCCATAGGCAACATGACGGTCGGCGGCACAGGCAAGACGCCGATGGCCATACACGCCGCGCACCTGCTCCGCGCCGCCGGCAAAAAGTGTGTAATATTAAGCAGGGGCTACAAAAGGGAGTCCAAGGGCATGATGCTCGTCTCGGACATGAATGAACTGCTTGTCGACGCCGGAGCCGCCGGGGACGAACCGTATCTCATGGCAAAGCGTCTTGGCGGCGTACCCGTGATAGTCGCTGAAGACAGGGCGGCCGCGGGGCGATATGCCGTAACCAAATTCGCGCCGGATTATATAATACTCGACGACGGTTATCAGCACAGGCGATTGGTGAGAGACGTAAATCTACTGCTCGTTGACGCAAAGGAAGGCTTTGGCAACGGGCATCTCCTCCCAGCCGGGATACTGAGAGAACCGATCTCAGGCATACGGCGCGCAAGTTTTGCCATTGTCAAGAATCCGCCGCTCAAGGATCGAGACGCGGCCCGCCTTGCCGAGTTCGGCATCCCGGCAATCGGTTTTAGCTTCAAGCCGGTTTGTCTTGTCAATCTGAGCGACGGCGGCCAGACGCCTCTGTCCGCGCTGAGCGGCAAAAAAGTGTTTGCCTTTGCGGGCCTTGCGCGCGCAGCTTCGTTTTTTGAAAGTTTTGACCCGCTTGGAGCGCGTCTGACAAGGACGCTTGAGTATCGGGATCATCACGCCTATACGCAAAGCGACATCAAGGACATATCGGCCGCTTCCAGCGGCGCGGATTACGTCGTTACAACCGAGAAGGACGGCGTAAAGGTTCAGGCATTGGAGCCGCGCTCTCCGATATACGCGCTTCGCATCACCACTGTCATCGAGGATGAGAAGGGCTTTGCAAGGCTTTTAGAGGCCCGGCTTCCACCTAAAGTATAGAATGTTGCCCATCGCCAAACTCATAGCCTTTATCATCGGCCATCTGCCGCTTTGCCTCGTTCGCGTTCTCGGCAAGGCGCTTGGCCGTATTGCTTTTCGTTTCGACAAACGACACGCGAAGACCGCGCTTGAAAACATGACTCTGGCGTACAAGGGTTCGCTGAGTGAAGACGCCATGACCACCATTGCCCGCGGCGTCTTTGAAAATCTTGCCATAACCGGCCTTGAGTTCATGAGGATACCGTGGCTCACGAAGACCGGTCTCAACGGTTACGTGGAGTTCAAGGGCATTGAAAATCTCGAAAGGGCGCTTGAGCGCAAGAAAGGCGCAATCCTTTTTACCGCGCACTTCGGAAACTGGGAGCTTATGGCCGCGGCTTACGGCCTTTCGGGCTTCCCGATTGACATAGTGGTGCGCGAGCTCGACTCTCCGGTTGCCGAGGCATTTACAGCGTGGGTCAGGATTGCCTCCGGTAACAGGCTCGTTGAAAAAAACAGGTCAATGCGAAAGCTCATCAAGACGCTCTCCGTGAACGGCATCGCGGGAATCCTGCTTGATCAGAACGTGGCGGACGTGGAAGGCGTGTTCGTTGATTTTTTCGGCACAAGCGCATGCACCAACAAGGGCCCGGCGTTGCTGGCGCAGATGACCGGGGCCGCAATGCTGCCGACCTTTATCGTCAGGCACGGGAAGGGACACACGATAGTCGTCGGCGAGCAGGTGGAGCTTATCGATACCGGAGACAAACACGCCGACGCAATCGAGAACACGGCCAGATGCACGAAAATAATCGAGGGGCAGGTCAGGGCGCATCCTGAGCAGTGGTTCTGGGTGCACAGGAGGTGGAAGACGAGGCCGTCAAAAGCCGTGAACCGTGAACCGTGACCGTGAAAAGATAAAGACCGGAGAACGTGCAAAAAATTTTTTTACGGCCACGGACACGGCCTTTAACGCTGTTGACTTCCTCTTTCAAACCTATTAATATCCTGCAATGCACATCAAGAAAGCGGTATTCCCGGCCGCCGGGTTCGGCACAAGGTTCCTACCGGCCACAAAGGCCATACCAAAGGAGATGCTTCCCCTTGTGGACAAGCCGCTTATCCAGTACGCGGTCGAGGAGGCCAAGCTCTCCGGTCTTGAGGAGATCATCATCGTAACCGGAATGGGCAAGACCGCGATAGAAGACCATTTCGACACATCCTTCGAGCTTGAGATACTCCTTAAGGAGCGCGGTAAAAAAGAGCTCCTCAAGATGATGGAGGAAGTATCCGGCCTCGTGCACTTCGCCTATACGCGCCAGAAAAAACCCCTCGGGCTCGGACACGCCATCGGCATAACGAAAAACCTCATAAACGACGAGCCGTTTGCGGTTTTTTTGGGTGATGATATAATTGACGCAAAGGTTCCGGCCATGAAGCAGATGCTCGACGTGTACGCAAGGCACAAGTCCAGCGTGCTCGCGGTCCAAAGGGTTGCCCGTTCGCAGGCGCACAAGTACGGCATGATCAAGGGCGAGAAGGTGGGCCCAAGGGTCTGGCGGGTTACCGACCTTGTTGAAAAACCCAAGTTGAATCCGCCGAGCGACCTTGCCATCATCGGCAGATATATCCTTACCCCCGGCATATTTTCCGCTCTGGAGCGGACGACGCCCGGAAGCGGCGGGGAGATTCAGCTTACCGACGCCTTGAAGACGCTCGCAAAGGATGAGGAGATTTACGCTTACGAGTTCGAGGGGCGACGCTACGACGCCGGAGACAAGCTGGGGTTCATACAAGCCAACATATCGTTCGCGCTCAAGCGCCCGGAGTTGAAAAAAGAGTTGAAGCGGTTCTTAAAAAGTTTGAAACTGTAAAGGATGCCGTGTATAGTCGGCTGTATGGGAGCAGTCCAAGGCCGTCATGTTGAATCAAAATTCTCCGCCATGAATGGCGTAGAATTTTGTTGGCAAGGTAATTACGATCAAGATCGCCCGCCTTGACCCGCCGATAAAGCGGCGGGATTGCGGCGGATACTCCATTCAAAGCGAGAAGAGGTGTTGATGGCAAAGTTTTCCAAAAAACCGCCTGAGACGAAGCCGGCTGCTCAGGATGATCCGGTGATGCAGTTTATCTTCGAGGGACTCAAGGAGGCCGGAGCCGAGGAGCGCGGCGAGACCGCTCAGCCGACGCACGTCCCCAGCATAGACATGTTTTCGACGCCGTCCGCGCTCATCATCGAAATCGAGATGCCCGGAGTAAAAAAAGACGAGCTTGACGTAACCGTGATGAGGAATACGCTTACCGTCAAGGCGGTCAAGTTCGAATGTTTCGACGAAGGCAAGATCAACTACGTCTGCATGGAGAGGTCTTTCGGCAGGCTCATCCGTCAGATAGATCTGCCGTTTCCGGTGGATACCGGCAGGATAAAGGCGCTCTATTGCAACGGAGTGCTTACCGTAACGCTTCCGAGGGTCGCCGATAAGCGCGGCACGCCGAGGCGCGTTGACGTCGAAGATAAATAATCCGAAAAATACCGGTTCACAAGGACAGGCAAATGGCTGAAGAAAAAAAAGAGGAAGCGAAAAAAGACGACGAACAGCTCATAATACCGGACGTACTGCCGCTCCTGCCCGTAAGGGACGTCGTGATATTCCCGTTCATGATAGTGCCGCTGTTCGTGGGCAGGGAACGATCCATCAACGCCGTCGACGCGGCGTTGACCAAGGACAGGCTCATATTCGCCGCGACGCAAAAGGACATAACAAAGGACGACCCTGATCCCGAGGATCTGTATCATTCCGGCACGGTCTGCATGATTATGAGGATGCTCAAGCTCCCCGACGGCAGGGTAAAGATACTCGTCCAGGGACTTGCCAGGGCCACGCTCAATTCATTTCTTCAGACCAGACCATCCTATTCGGTGAGCATCGCCAAGGTGAAGGAAGCTGCAACGCCGTTGCATGGACTCGAGGTCGAGGCCCTTATGAGGAACGTCAAGGAGCAGCTTGAAAAACTCTCCACCCTCGGCAAGGTGGTGTTTCAGGAAGTAATGATGGTGCTCGACAACATCAACGATCCGGGGCGCATGGCCGATCTCGTCGCGGCCAATCTCGGGCTCAAGATTGAAGAGGCGCAGGCCGTGCTCGACATGCTCGATCCGGTAAAGAGGCTTGAGAAGGTGAGCGAGTATCTCGTCAAGGAACTTCAGGTCGCGCAGATGCAGGTCAAGATACAGACGCAGGCCAAGGAGGAGATGGACAAGAGCCAGCGCGAATATTTCCTGCGCGAGCAGTTGAGGGCGATAAAGAACGAACTTGGGGACATGGAAGAGTCCAACGAGGAGATGGAGGAGTTCAGGGAGAAGATAAAAAAGGCGAAGATGCCGGCCGAGGTGGAAAAGGAGTCGCTCAAACAGCTTGAGCGTCTTGAGATGATGCACCCGGACGCGGCAGAGGCCGCGCTTATCAGAACTTATCTTGAGTGGATAGTAGACCTGCCGTGGTCGCATCAGACCAAGGACACGTTGGACATCGAAAAGGCAAAGAAGGTGCTCGACACGGATCACTATGACCTTGAGAAGGTCAAGGAGCGCATCCTTGAGTATCTGGCCGTCAGGAAACTCCAGAAAAAGACCAAAGGGCCCATACTTTGTTTCGTAGGCCCGCCGGGCGTAGGCAAGACCTCGCTTGGCCGTTCCATTGCAAAGGCGATGGGCAGGAAGTTCGTGAGGATATCCCTTGGCGGCATAAAGGACGAGGCCGAGATACGCGGCCACAGGAGGACTTACGTCGGCGCCCTGCCGGGCAGGATTATACAGGGCATAAAACAGGCCGGCACGTCCAACCCGGTCTTTATGATGGACGAGATAGACAAGATAGGCTCGGACTTCAGGGGAGACCCTTCGAGCGCCCTTCTTGAGGTGCTTGACCCGGAGCAGAACAACGCGTTCAGCGATCATTATCTCAATCTGCCCTATGACCTGTCGAAGGTCATGTTCATCACGACCGCGAACATGACGGACCCCATACCCGACGCGCTCATGGACAGGATGGAGGTCTTGAACATACCCGGCTATACCGAGGAGGAGAAGATCGAGATAGCGAGGACGTACATAGTCCCGCGCCAGATAGAGGAGCATGGGCTGACGAAAAAACTGCTCGTATTGCCGGACGAGACGCTGAGGAAGGTCGCGAGCGAGTACACAAGGGAGGCCGGGCTTAGAAATCTCGAGCGCGAGATAGCCTCTCTTTGCCGGAAGGTGGCCAAGAACGTCGCGTCCGGGAAAAAGACGCTCACCGTTATAAATGCCGGCGACGTGCACGACTACCTTGGCGTGGAAAAGTATATGTCCGAGGCCGAACAGGAGGCCGACGAGATCGGCGTCGCCACGGGGCTTGCATGGACTCCGGTCGGGGGCGAGATACTGCACATAGAGACGACCGTAATGAACGGCAGGGGTCAACTTACCCTTACCGGCCACTTAGGCGACGTAATGAAGGAGAGCGCGCAGGCCGCGTTGAGTTATGCAAGATCAAAGGCCAAGGAACTCAAGATGCCCGACGATTTTTACAAGACCAAGGACATACACATACACGTGCCGTCCGGCGCCATACCCAAGGACGGGCCGTCGGCGGGCATAACAATGGCCGCTTCCCTCATATCAGCCCTCACCAAGACGCCGATAGACAAGGACATAGCCATGACCGGAGAGCTTACCCTGAGGGGCAGGGTGCTCCCCATAGGCGGGCTCAAGGAGAAGTCGCTTGCCGCGCTTCGCGCGAATATGAAGACAGTGATAATCCCGGAGCGTAACAAGAAAGACCTTGAGGATATACCCGTGGACGTGCGGGCGAAATTGAATTTTATTCCGGTCACGCACATGGACGAGGTTATGAACATAGTCTACGGCAAGAAGGGGAAGAGCGCCTCGAAACCGAGTGCGGCCAAGAAGAAGATGAAGATCAAAACAAAACGCCGCAACGCAAGGGCGGTCTCCTGATGAGCCTACCCGCGTCTGTCATGAAGGTCAGGCGCGGGTTGTTTGTCATGCCGCTGGAGAAGAAATTCTCCGATTGGATTTATGTATTGCCTTGCGTTCATTTTATCTTTAACGATCAGATGCCGCACGCCTTCTCCCCATGCTTCTTAAAGACCTCGGCGAAGATCATATCGTAAAACAATTGGCTTGTCGGCTTGGGCAGAAACATCCGCGTCTCATCAAAGGCATCGGCGACGATACGAGCGTAACCGTTCAGAGGACGGGACGCGCACTCCTTTCAACGACCGATACGCTCATAGAAGGCGTGCATTTTTCCCTTTCCTATGCCCCTGCCCGCCTTATCGGCAGAAAGTCCCTTTCAATATCCGTCTCAGACATAGCGGCAATGGGCGGGGTGCCGCTTTTCGGCCTTGTCTCCATTGCCATGCCGGGGCGCACGGAAAAAAGATTTCTTGACGAACTTTACAAAGGGCTTCAAGACGTTGCCCGCTCGTCAAAGCTCGTCATCGTCGGCGGCAACACGGCGCGGTTTGAAGGCGCGGTTATCGTCTCGACGACGGTAATCGGAGAAGCGCCGGGCAAGATGATCGTGTACAGAAGCGGCGCAAGGCCGGGGGACATAATCTACGTAACCGGTACGCTTGGAGACAGCGCCCTTGGGTTAAGAGTCCTCCAAGAGCGCGGTATCGGGGCGTTAAAAAGCAGACTCAAAAAAGCGGTCATCAGGCATCTTGACCCTCAACCAAGGCTTGCGGCTGGAGTTGGGTTGTCCACAGCACGGCTTGCAAGTGCAATGATCGACGTAAGCGACGGGCTACTTCTCGACCTTAAAAGGCTTTGCGAGGCGAGCGCGGTTTCAGCCGTGGTTGAGCTTTCTCGCGTGCCCGTGTCAAGGACGCTTGAAGATTATTGCGGCAAAGAGGGCCTTGATGGCGCGCAATTTTCACTCTCCGGCGGAGAGGACTATGAACTCCTGTTTACCTCACCGCCGTCCGCCGCAAAGGCGATAGAGAGGCTTTCAAAACGTTTGAAGTTGAATATGACGCCGATAGGCAAGATTGCCCAGCCGACAAAAAAGGGAAGCCGTTTGAGGGTCTTGGATAAGGACGGCGCTTCGCTCAAGATAACAAGGATTGGGTTCGAGCATTTTTAAGCAAGGGTTGACTCCCGCTCAAGACTTTCCGCCGTTTTGCCGATATGGTAATTGACGCCGGCGACCGCTCTTGCAAAAAGGGCTTATCCTAGGCCGATTGACTTGGAGCAAGATTAATCCTATAATGATTTTACACTTCTTAGATAGAGGCTTTGGACATGCGGATACCCATTGGTTATAAGTTCATTCTCGGCTTCATGATAGTCGTTGCCGCGGCCGCGTTCATTCCCGACGTTGTTGACGGTCTTGACATATATGAGTGGCTCAAAAAACCGGTAAGTTTTCTTTCGGCCATTCTGATAGGGCTTATATTGGGTTCGGTATTTACCAAGGGTCTTACCAGACACTTCAAGCGTATAACCGATTTAGCCAGGAAGATAAGCGAAGGGGACTTGACCGGCTCGGACAACGCGGGCAGGAGAAAGTTTTTCGACGACGAGATGAGCGATCTTGAGCGCGGGGTCAGGTCGATGTCGGCGAGTCTGCGAGGACTTGTCGAGAGCTTGAAGCAGACGATCGAAAATCTGACCGATGCGCTCAAGGTCTACGGCGACGTTGCCGCAAAGGGGCAGGAGACCTCGCAGGAGCTTTCAGCCGGGGCAACCAGCATCTTTGACGGGGCGCTGATGCAGTCCAATCACATCGGGGACGCCTCGGCCGCGGTGAAATCAATGGCCGCGCTGGCCGACGAGATGGCCGGCAAGGTCAACGACAACGCCAACGCCTCGCAAAAGGTCAACTCGATGGTGCAAAGGGGCGCAACCGCCGCCACGAGCGCCATCGAGAAGATGGAGACCATGTTCAAGGGCGTCGAGAACACGGAGGCCGCGGCTGAGCGTCTGAAGGAGAAGATAAACGACATCCCAAAGATACTCGACGTCATTACGCACATATCGCGTCAGACAGATCTTCTTGCGCTCAACGCGACCATAGAGGCGTCAAAGGCCGGGGAGCACGGCAGGGGTTTTGCCATGGTGGCCGAGGAGGTAAGGAGATTCGCGGACAACACCAACAACAGCGTGCAGGACGTCTCCCTCATAGTAAAGGAGTTGAAGCTTGACGTTGAGCGCGCTGTCCTTTCCGCAAGCGAAGGAGTAGCCTACCTCAAGGGCGGCAGGGAGGATTTGAGGAAGATACGAGAGATATTGGTGGATATTACGAACTATACCGTCGGCGTGGCCGAGATGGGCGCGGTCATACTTGAACTTACGCATAAACAGAAGGAAAAGGCCGACAAGACCGTTGATATAATAGGCGAGGTTGCCGGCATAGCGCACGAGAACCTGACGAGTACGGAGAAGGTGGAGTCCGCGCTGTCAAGGCATGAGACGGCGATAAACGAGACGCTGGAGGCGTCGAGAAAACTTGCTGAACTGTCGGAGGAACTCAGGGTTGTCGCGGCAAGGTTCTATCTCTGACCTTTGCGGCGAGACCGACGAGTCGGGAGCCGGTTATGGATGCGGATAAGCTCACAATAGCGCTCGGCGGTCTGGAGCTTGCCCTTTATACCACCGACATAGCGGGCATATTGGAGCCGCGAAGGATACCCCGGCTGCCTTACGGCTCCGGTCTTGCAACGGGCGTTATCGGCATGAGGGGCGCCCCGATTGTAGTTATCGATCTCAGACGGGCATTTAACCTTCCCCCTCTTGGCAGGGACTTGGCGGCTTACCGACGCGTCGTAGTGGTAAAGACCAGGGGGCAACAGATCGGTCTTGACATAGGTACGGCCGGCCTCGGTTTTATCTGGGCTGAAGAGGCGTTGAACGGCAATACGGCCGAGGATAAGTCAGCCTTTACAAGTTCAATCCTTGAGATGAACGGACGGAGGGTGCGCGTGATAGACTGCGCGGCGCTTTTTGACGAGACAGCGAGAATACTCTCAACGGAACTGACCAGTGATCAATAAGAGAATATTGATAGCGGACGACATGTCGTTTTATAGAACAGCGCTCAAGGACGTGCTTTCGCGTCATGCCTATGAGGTGGTCGGCGAGGCGGCGGACGGCGCTCAGGCCGTCAAGCTGGCCGCGGAGTTAAAGCCCGACATCGCCATACTCGATATCGTCATGCCCGTGAAGACCGGCCTTGACGCGGCCGCGGAGATAAGGGCGCTTAATCCGGCCATAAAGATAGTCATGTGCTCGTCGCTCGGCAACGACGCAATCGTCGCGGAGGCGCGTTCAACCGGCGCAAGCGGCTACATCATAAAGCCGTTTGACGACGAGGCCGTGCTTAAGGCGCTTAAAGGGTGTTAGTCGAAAGAATAATAGTCTTCAAGTGATGTCTCCCTGCCTTTGCGTCCAAATTCAAAGACGTCTTGAGCCGCATCGTTGAAACTTAGACCTGCGCGCCTTGCATCCGAAGCGGAGAGAGTCACGGTGGACACCTCAAAATACAGGGCGTTGTATCTGCAGGAGGCCGGCGAACATCTGCGCGGCATAGAGGATAAGCTCATCGCGCTTGAGAAAAACCCGGCTGACGAGGCCGTTGTAGACGCTCTGTTCAGGCATTATCATTCGATAAAAGGCATGTCCGCCTCGATGGGCTATGAGACCATCAAGAGCCTCTCTCACGCTCAGGAGGAGCTGCTTGACAACGTGCGCCGGAAAAAGGTCGCATCCGCCGCAGGGTTTGCGCCGGCGCTGTTGGAGGGCCTTGACGTAATGAGGGCGCTTGTCAAGAAGGTAGAGGAAGGGACAAGCCCGGACGCCGATATATCTCATTGTCTTGACGCGCTAAGGGATGCGCTTGCCGGAGGCGCCTTAAGCCGCCCCAAGCCGCCGGAGGAGCGCGTTCATGAGTTGAAGCTTTCCAGCGTTATGAAGGTTGACGGCGCGGTGTTTGATGATCTTCTGTCCACGACCGGAGAGATGGTAATGTCGTTGTCCGCCGTAAGGCTCTCCTCTCAGCGGTTTCGTTCCATCGAGTTGAAGGACGGCATACATCAGCTCGGTAAGGAGATAAACCGGCTCTACGAGCGGATACTTGAGGCAAGGATGCTCCCGGCTGAGACGCTTGTCGCGTCGCTTCCGAGGGTTATTAGGGATTTATCCGTTGCGAGCGGCAAGCAGGTGGAACTCTCCATGCAAGGGATCGAGCTCGGGCTTGATCGTTCCATACTCGAAGGTATTGCGCCCGCGCTCGTTCATATCATAAGGAATTGCGTGGATCACGGACTGGAGACTGCTTCTGAGCGCGAGAAGGCCGGCAAACCGGCCGTCGGCCGTATTTCGATAAAGGTGTACGCGAAAAAGGACAAGGTGGTCATCGAGGTTAGCGACGACGGCAAGGGTATAAACGCGGCGAAGGTAAGGCTTGCGGCGCGCTCTAAGGGCTACGACGCGGAAAGGCTCAACGCCATGACGGATAAGGAGGCCTGCATGCTCGTTTGCCTTCCAGGTCTGTCCAGCGCGGATAAGGTTACGGATGTGTCGGGAAGAGGGGTCGGCATGGACGCGGTAAAGAGCGTCGTTGACGCGCTTCGCGGCGTTCTCGATATAGAATCCAGCCTTGGCAAGGGAACGACGATAAGGATGGAACTGCCGAGGACAACGGCGATAGTAAAGGCGCTCCTCGTGAACGTGGCCGATGAGCGGTATCTTATGCCGGTGTCGGTTATCGAAAGGGTAGCGCTCGTGAGCGAGAAGGATATCTCAAGCGGCGCTTTTGTCTATGAGGGCGAGGCCATCCCGATAATCCATCTTGCCGTTGCGTTCGGAATCGAGGCCGAATACGGGGAGGAGTCTCGTACGCTTATCATAGTGGAAGACAACGGCCTCGGCGCGTCTAAAAGACTCGTCGGATTCGTCGCGACCGGCTACGGCGAAGAGATGGACGCGTACATCAAGCCGCTTGTCCCGCCTGCTGCGAAACTCTGCGGCGTCTCCGGGATTGCGGTAATGGGCGACGGAACCCCTGTGTTTATGCTTGATCCTGAGAGAATAGCGGAACGCGCCTTTAGGCAGGCCATACGGTGAACGCGAAAACTGTTGAAAGGATACTGCGAGAGGTGCGCTCCGGCGTCATGAGCGTTGAGGCCGCAGCCGAGCGTTTCAAGACTCTGCCCTTTGAAGACCTCGAGTTTGCCACATTGTACACGCACAGGATGCTCCGCAGGGGCTTTTCAGAGGTCATCTACGGCCAAGGCAAGACCGTAGACCAGATAAAGGCCATTATAAAGGCAATGCTTTCCAGAAAGGAAAACTGCCTTGTAACAAGGGTGGACGAGGCAAAGGGCAAGGCGCTTAAAAAGACCTATCGCTCCGCGGATTACGACGCCGTGTCAAAGACCTTTTTCGTCAAATCTCATTCGGTAGAAATAAAGGGCAAGGGAACGATACTCGTCATAAGCGCCGGAACGTCCGACGTGCCGGTTGCCGAGGAGGCGGCAAGGGTGGCCGCTTACATGGGCAACCGCGTCGAGCGGCTTTATGACGTGGGGGTCGCGGGCATACACAGGCTTCTTATGAGGAACGACGAGTTGCGTAAAGCCAACGTCCTTGTCGTAGTCGCGGGCATGGAGGGCGCGCTTCCAAGCGTTGTTGCCGGGCTTGTGGACAGGCCGGTCATCGCCGTGCCGACAAGCGTGGGGTACGGCGCGAATCTCGGCGGCATTACGACGCTCATGGCGATGCTCAATTCCTGCGCCTCCGGCGTGTCCGTGGTCAACATAGACAACGGCTTCGGCGCGGCTTACGTCGCCTGCCTCATAAACAGGGTATAAGTGAAGATACTTTATTTCGACTGTCCGATGGGCATAAGCGGCGACATGTTTCTCGGCGCGCTCATAGACCTCGGCGTGGACCTCAAGGAGATAGTTGCCGGGCTCGCCGCCATGCCGCTTGACGTGAACAATCCCGACAATCGTTTTGACCTGTCGGCTGCCAAGGTGCAGCGCCACTCCATTACGGCCACCACCTTTCGCGTAAAGTTTGCCCATTCCCATCACCACAGGACATACAGGGACATAAAGGAGCTTATAAAGGCAAGCGGCCTGAAAAAGGGCGTGAAGGAACTAAGCCTTGCCATATTCAAAACAATAGCCGTTGCCGAAGCAAGGATACACGGCATAAAGGCCGATGACGTGCACTTTCATGAGATCGGCGCACTGGATTCGATCGTGGACATAATCGGAGCGGCAATCGCGCTGGATACGCTCGGCATCGACAGGTTTGTTGCGTCCCCGATCGCCCTTGGCTCCGGTTGGGCAAAGACCATGCACGGCACTATCCCGATACCCGCGCCCGCCACCCTTGAGATATTGAAGGGTGTGCCGACAATTTCAGGCAACGCGCCGTTTGAGCTGACCACTCCGACCGGCGCGGCAATCGTAAAGACCGTTGCGTCCTCATTCGGCCCGATGCCCGCTATGGCCATTGAAAAGATCGGCTACGGCGCGGGCAAGAAAGATTTCAAGGATGCGGCAAACCTTTTGCGTATCGTCATCGGGAGCTTTGAGCCCAACGAGCCGAGGAATGAGAGGCAAACAGAGGGCCTTATCGTCCTTGAGACGAATATAGACGACCAGACCCCTCAACTTTCAGGGTACATGATGGACGTGTTGTTGGAGGCGGGCGCGCTTGACGTCTATATCACGTCCGTACAGATGAAGAAGGACAGGCCGGGAATACTATTAACCGTGCTTGCGTCGCAACGAGACGGCTACGCTCTTACTGATATTATATTCAAGGAGTCCAGCGCCATAGGCGTGCGCTCGTATCCGGTTTCCCGGCGTTGCCTTGACAGACGCATTGAAAAGGTCAGGACGCGCTGGGGCGTCGCGCGCGTCAAGATCGCCTCCTTGAACGGGGTTGTATTGAACAGACAGCCGGAATACGAGGATTGCAAGGCGCTTGCGGAAAAGAAAGGCGTCCCGCTCAAGAAGGTGATGGAGGCCGTCATAGCCGCCATGAAGGACGGATAGGCGATAGGCTTAGAAGCCGTGATGAGGCCGCGAGCCGTGTGAAAAAGAAATCTTTTACGGTCACGGTTTACGGCTTTTTTACAAAAAAGGGCGTGAAGCGCCGCAGGCAACAATAGTAATCGTCAGCCTTGGCGTCTATCCCCAACTAAAAGTTTTTTAGCTCACCTTTTTTGCAAAAAAGGTGAGTTGACTAACGGTTTTTTTGTGTTATATTCTGTGGTATACTTGATGATGTCGTACGTAATTCACATCGGATAACGCCGCGTCAAACAAGGACTTCATGATAATACGTTGCTGGGGAGCAAGGGGATCCATAGCGGTATCCGGCAGGGAGTACCTCAAGTACGGCGGTGATACGGCGTGCATAGAGGTGAAGGGCAACGCCGGAGACCTCATCATAATAGACGCCGGCACCGGCATCAGGGCGCTCGGCAACGCCCTCGCGCACGAGAAGAAAAAGAAGATACACCTTTTGCTGACGCACGCACACTGGGACCATCTCTCAGGCTTTCCATTTTTCAAACCCGTCTACTCAAAGGACTGCTCCATCAAGGTCTACGGCCCGCAGGCGACTCAGCAGTCGGTGAAGAACATCATCTCAAAGGCCATGAGCGCCCCGTACTTTCCCATAGAGCTTGAGGACATAAACGCGGAGATAACCTTCCTCGGCATGGGCAACAAAAGTTACTCCATCGGCACGGTGAATATCACGACCGTGCCGCTCAGCCATCCGAATCAGGGCGTCGGTTATAAACTGGAGGAGGACGGCAAGACGTTCGTCTTTATAACCGACAACGAGTTGACGCATCATCACACCGGCGGGCTTGATCACAAGGAATACGTCAATTTTGCAAGAGGGGCGGACGTCCTGTTTCACGACGCGGAATATTGCCGCGCCGAGTATAAGCATACCGAAGGCTGGGGGCACTCGGTTTACCTTGACACGCTTGACCTTGCGCTTGAGGCAGGCGTGAAGTGTCTCGGATTATTTCATCATAATCAGGACAGGACAGACGACGAGATAGACGGGATGGTTGAGGACTGCAGGCGCATTATCGCTGAGAAAGGTTCTAGGATGCAATGTTTCGCCGTTGCCACGGGCACGGAGATACAACTTTGACGCGGCTCAAAAACCTCTTCACTCTCCCCGGACGTCCCTCGGCACACCCGCATTTGTCGCTTTTCTCAGAAGCTCCGTTCGTTGCTCTTTTAGCCTGACAAGTTGCGCTTCATCGGATGGTATCTCCGTCAAATACCTATCATAAGTCTCAAGGTCATTCTGATCGTATACAAGCTTGATGCGCTTTTGCTCCATGAATTTTGCACTGAACTGTTTTTTTTCGGCTATGGTCGCTTCAAGGCCGCTGAGCTCGTTTTTATTCATCACAAGCGCATCCCTCCACCATTCAAGCGGATGATCGCCGTATAACTCTTCAGAGGGCGGCGCTTGGGCGTCCCGCGCGGCTTCCGGCGCATTGGTTTCAACGGATTGGGACGTTGGCGGTGGTGGTGTCTTCCGCGTTTTCATCTTGCCCCTGTACTCTTCAGGCACCTTATCAGGACTGTCCGTTATATGCACCACGCCATTTTTATCCTTCCAGTGGTACAGATCGGCCTTTGCGTAGCCTGCGAAAAGGACGGTAAGCGCAACTATGACGATCAATGTCCTCATGCACAAGAGTATACCCCATAAACCGGCTATGGTCAAACCTACTTGTCTAAAGACGGTTATCAGTCATCAGTTTAACGGCAATAATTCTTTTACCTTCACTGATAACCGTTAACCGATACCGGATAACCGCTCTAATTGGTCTCAAGGCTGATCTTTTTTCCGTCGCTTGTTATTGTTATTGCCCCGTCCAAGTCCGTTCTGTAGAGCCTTGCGCCGCGTTCTTCATAACGCTTCAATGTTTCAACGTGCGGGAATTTGAAACGGTTGTACCTGCCGAGATTAAGCGAGGAGTTCGCAGGGACGTTGCCTGTGCAGTCCCCTCCGACGCAGGTCTCGTCAACCTTGCCGTCGCAGTTGTTGTCTTTATTATCGTATGTCTCTTGCGCCCCCGGGCGTATCGTCGGATCATTGTCGTTGCAGTCGTTACCGGCGGGACAACTTGTGGCATTATGTGCGCTATAGCCGTCGTGGTCGGCGTCAACGCACTGATTCGCAAGCTGACATACGTATTCTTCCAATACGTATCCCATAGAGGCGGGGCCGCAGCTTGCACTGGAACAACCCGCGCCTATAAAGCCCGGAAAGGTCGGCGGTTGCGGCGGATTCGGACATCCGTCTATGTAACTATATACGCTTGGGGTTTTGAAACTTTGGCGGCGCGTTGCATCGGCATAAATAGAACACGCCGTCGTTACGGCGCTTACGGCTGCGACAGGGGTCAACTATTCGCGCAAGACCTTCCAACATATGTTCAGGATGGAGCCGCAGCGTCATCCGTAACCTGCCATTCACAATTTTCAACATGAACCAAAGACGTATTGAAATGTTTTTTCATACATGGAACACGATTAGTCCCATTGGATGAAGTTAAATTGATTAAGAAAGTGTTGTCAAGAATTGGTCGTAGAGGTGATGGCGCTTATTTATGGATTGTTCTTAAATTCGAAGGATACTACTTTCCAGCTAATTTTTGTATAGTTAGAATTTACGGCAAAGGTTTTGGGTTCAGAGGGATAGACTATACTACGGAAGGTCTGATTAATTCTCTTTTCTGTCATTGCGAGCCGCGCTTTTGCGGCGAAGCAATCTTTAAGTTGTTGATTTCCTTGAAGACGAGATTGCTTCGCGTTGCTCGCAATGACGGGTCGGCGAATTAATCAGAGATTCC
>JACRCE010000062.1 GCA_016213015.1 Deltaproteobacteria bacterium
GAAAGATCTCACGACGGGTCTGCTTATGATAACGCTCAAAGCCGTTTTCCGCGAAAGTCTTCTGGCGCATTCTGTCAACCTCCGTGCCGCGTGATGCGATAAGTATATCATGAGGCGGAGTAGGAATAAATCAGAGCTTCCCTAGCAGTTTGCTGAAAAACCCAATACTGACGAAGGCCGCTCAAAAAGGTGCAGATGCGAGGCGACGAGGAGCGAAGAACGAGCCCAGCACCACTTTGGATTACAAAAGCATGTTGCTTGATAAATTTCCTCGTACAACAAAGTGGTGCTGGGCGCAGTTCTGAGCGACGAGACAACAAAGCAGATGCGCGGCTTGAGGCGGCCTGCTAATATGCGTACAGATTCCCATACGGCCTCAAAGAGGCCGGGTATAGCTTTTTGAAGTCCTTTTTCATAACGTCGTCAAAGGAGAGCGACATATCCTTACAATACTCGGTCAGAGTTTCCTTGAGCGTTGCCCTGTCCTCGTCATCCATCTCGCCTATCCCGACCTCTGCCCCGCACAGGTTCGGGTCAACCTCGCCGCGAACGTATATAAGCCCGCCGTGCATACCGGTGCCGAGATAGTCCCCTGCAAGAGAAGCGCCGTCCTCAGCGTCAAGACCTAATAATATCAAAACACCCCCGGCCATGTACTCGCCGAAAAAGTCGCCGGCCGTACCGCCGACAACTATCGTGGGGGACTGTTTTTTCGTCCCCTTCATGTGAATGGCCACCCTGTAACCCACAGAGCCGCGTATAAAGAGCTTGCCGCCCCTCATGCCATAGCCAAGCACGTCTCCGGCGTTGCCCTCGATGATCACCTTGCCGCCGTTCATCGTGTTGCAGATGTTGTCCTGACCGTTGCCCTTGATGCGGATCGTCGGGCCGTCCATGAAGGCCGCCAGATCGTTGCCAGGCACGCCCTCTATGGTTATCGTGGAATTGCCGACGAGGCCGTCTCCGATGTAGTACTGACCGTTGACGCCCTTGACGACTATCTCTTTTTCGCCCTTTGCCACGGCCTCGCGTATCATGGCGTTAAGGTCGCGGTAATAAATGCCTTTAGCGTTTATCTCCAACATCGCTTCTCTTATCTCCTGTCAATCTTTTACCTGCCGGCTGGCTTGACGCCAAGTATATCCAGCGTCTGAGAATCAAGCCCAACGCCTCTTAGCCTCTCCCTGTTGCCCCTTAGACTCTCAATGGCGTTTATGCCGAGGGCGCCGAGTATCTCCTTCAACTCATGCTCCCATGCGTGGACGAGGTTTATGAGCCTCTCCGCATACACCTCCGGGTCGAGCCTTGCCGTAAGCTCCGGCCTCTGGGTAGTGATGCCCCATGAGCAGTTTCCAGTGTAGCACTTTCCGCAGGTGGTGCATCCCATCGTTATGAGCGCCGCGGTCGCTATTCCCACCGCGTCCGCGCCGAGCGCGATGGCCTTTGCCGCGTCCGCGCTTGAGCGTATGCCTCCGGCGGCTATTATCGAGGCCTCGTTCCTTATGCCTTCCTGCCTTAGCCTGTCGTCAACCGCCGCTATCGCGTGCTCTATCGGGATGCCGAGATGGTCGCGGATGACGCTTGGCGCCGCGCCCGTGCCGCCCCTGAAGCCGTCGAGGTATACTATGTCCGCGCCTGCCCGCACTATGCCCGAGGCTATCGCGGCCACGTTGTGCACCGCCGCGATCTTGACGGACACGGGCTTGTAGTTCGTCGCCTCTTTTATCGCGTATATGAGCTGCCTTAGATCCTCTATGGAATATATGTCGTGCTGAGGGGCGGGCGATATGGCGTCCGTGCCGACCGGGATCATCCTTGTCCTTGCAACCTCAAGCGGAATCTTTTCCCCGGGTAGATGCCCGCCTATACCCGGCTTTGCGCCCTGACCTATCTTTATCTCAACGGCAACCCCGGCGTTCAAATAGTCCGGGTTCACGCCGAACCTGCCGGATGCCACCTGAACGATGACGTTGGACTTATAAGGAAAAAGGTCTTCGTGCAGGCCGCCCTCGCCTGTGTTCATGACTATGCCGCACTCCTTTGCCGCCATTGCAAGCACCTTTTGCGCGTTGAGGCTTATGGAGCCGTAGGACATGGGCGAGAAGATTATCGGGAGCTTCAGCTTTATCTGCGGCGGCAGTTTCTCCTTGAGCCTGAGCTTGCCGTCTAAGCCGGTCTCGAACGACGCCTTTGACGGCTTCTTGCCGAGGTACGTCCTGAGTTCCATCGGCTCGCGAAGCGGGTCAATCGAAGGGTTCGTCACCTGACATGCGTCTATCAGAAGATTGTCGAACAGTATGGTGTACGGCAGATCGCTGCCCATGCCGGTAAGCGGTATGCCGCCGGTCTCGGCCTGTCTTTTTATGTTGCGTATGACGTTCCAGCCCCAATAGGCGTTGGACTTGAAGCGCGTCGGGCTGTCTACTATCTCTATCGCCTCTTCCGGGCAGTAGTGAAAGCACCTAAGGCACTTGACGCACTTGGAGGTGTTTATAAGCACCTTGTCGCCGCCCCACGAGTACACGCCCCAACCGCAGTTTTGGATGCACCTCTTGCAACGTATGCACTTTATCGTATCTATCTTCGCCAGATACTCAGGCGGCGCAAGACTTCTGAACATTACTATTACATCCTCCCTTTACCGTGCCGCTGAAAAAAGCGCATCTGCTTTGTTGTCTCGTCGCTCAGAACTGCGCCCAGCACCACTTTGTTGCACGAGGCAATTTGTAAAGCAACATATTTTCGTAATCCAAAGTGGTGCTGGGCTCGCATCTGCGCCTTTTTGAGCGGCCCTTGGCATTTTGGGTTTTCGCAACCTCTTACTTCTTTTCCAACTCCACCACCACCGGCTCTCCGGCCCTCGGGGACCAGACCTTCTCAGGCGAGGGGCATATCGCCCTTATGGCCGACTCCTCGCTCGCCATGTACACCACGTCGTCCTTTGCCGCGGCCACGAGCGGGCGGAGCTTTATCCTGTCGTTGATGCCCACAAGCCCGTTTGCATGGCCGAAGAGTATCGAGAATGGCCCGTTCAGGAGCGCGCTCCCGTATATCTGCCTTAAAGCGGTAAGCGCCTCGGCCTCATCGGTCTCTTTCGAGTCTATATTCTTCCAGAACGGCGCGGCCAACGCCTGACATGCCATTGATATCGAAAGCCCGTGCCTGCGGATCAGGAGGTCGAGCATATAGGCCGCGACCTCGGTGTCCGTAAGGAGCGTCAACTTGTATCCGTACATCTCCAGATACCGCTTGTTTATTCCATAAGACGATATCTCGCCGTTATGCACGATAGACCAGTCGAGGAGCGTAAAAGGATGCGCCCCGCCCCACCAGCCCGGGGTGTTCGTGGGAAAGCGCGTGTGCGCGGTCCATGTCCAGCCCTCGTACTCCTCTATCTTGAAAAATTCAGCGATGTCGCACGGATTGCCCACGCCCTTGAACGCGCCCATGTTCTTGCCGGATGAGAATATGTACGCGCCCTCTATCTCAGAGTTGACCTTCATGACGGTGCTGACCACGAAATCATCCGGTCTTGTATCTCCGACGAGCCTGTCCTTCAACGGCGACACGAAGTACCTCATCAGAAGCGGGCTTATCGGTATCGCCTTCACCGGACAGGTCGGTATCTCCTCTATCTTTTCGATATGATAGTTGTTCTTCAGATACTCCTCGGCGGAAAAACGCACCCCCGCGTCGTCATACATGATGTGAAAAGCGTAAAAGTCCTTGAAGTCCGGGTAGATGCCGTAGGCCGCGTATCCCGCGCCGAGGCCGTTGCCCCTGTCGTTCATGAGGCACAGCGACTTGACTATGCTTGAGCCGGACACGCGCCTCCGCTTTTTACTTATGAGCCCCGTCAGGCCGCAACCCGATATGTCTTTTTGATAATCGTGGTTCATAATGATTTATCCTTGACCCCGTCTCTTTTCCTTCAACAGCGCATATATTTTTTTAAGCTCCTCGCCGCCGCTTGCGGCCGGAGCCGGAAGATTCATCTTCTTTCTTGCGGGCATCGCAGGCTCGCCAAGCTTGCCCGTCTTTGCGAACATCTCCCACCCGCGCTTTACCTGCACGGGAAAGATGCCGCGCTTTGTAGCGACGGCGCGCATGGCTGTCATCGCGTTCTCAAAGCCGTAGTGCTGATAGCACATCTCAAGGCAGTAATGGCACTCAAGGCACTGCCAAATGGACTTCGATAAAAGCCACTTCTCCCAATCGCCTGCCACTATGTCCTGAATTACCTCTCTTGGATCATAGCCCGGCAGATTCACGCAGGACGGGCATATCGAATAACATGCCCCGCACTTGGAACACATCTCAAGGAGTTTTATGTTAAGAGCAGCCCCAAGCATATCAATACCTTATCTATTAAAACGCCACAACCGCATTGAGCGCTTCATCGATCGTGCCAGAACCGGCAACAAGCGGCGACCTCTTCCACTTCTCAAGAAACGGCTCCACGTCCACCCTGTGAGAATTCATGCCAAGCTCCTCGGCGGTATACCCAAGGGCCAGTCCAAGAAGCTCTGTAAAATAGATAATCGGGATGCCGAACTTTTCGCCCTCTTTTTCCATGAGGAACTGATTGTTGTCGAACTGTAAAAAGCAGGAGGGACAGCACAGGACAAGGCCGTCCGCGCCGAGCGATTTAAGCTCCTTGAGCTTGACGCGCGCCATATGCAAGGCGTTGTCGTGCTGGTCAACCCTGTCAAGCCCCTGACCGCAACACTGGAGTTTGGTCGGATGCTGAAGGCTCACGGCGCCGAGCGCGGCAAGGAGGTTGTCGAACTTCTTAGGGTCAAGCGGGTCGTCATTTCTTAGCGCGTGCGACGGCCTCATCATGTGGCAACCGTAATGCACGGCAAGGCGCATCCCGGAAAAATCCTTCTTTATCCTCTGCTTTATGGCGAAAACGCCCACGGAGTCATGGAAAAACGGCACGAGGTGCGTAAGCTTCGCGTTTCCCTTAAACTCCTTGCCAGCCGCCTTCAAGAGTCCGTTGACAGCCGTCCTTTCAACCGGATTGGCCTTCAACTCGCCCTTTACCGTGGCAAGGTTTGAAACACACCCGGTGCAAGGGCTTACGATGTCCAAACCCATGCCGTCAACCAAGGCCACGTTCCTTGCCGCGGTCAGGACAAACGCCGCATGGTCTACGTTATTGACAAGCGACTTCTCAGGACAACAGGTAAACCCGTCAACGTCCCTGTGCGGGAGCTTGAAGGCGTCCAGAACCATCCTCGTTGATTTTTCAAGGAAGGGGAAGCGCGCCTGTATGGTGCATCCCCAGAACACGGCAAAATCTTTCATCGCAACTCTCTTTGGGCTAAGTCAAATAACGTCCTACCCGCGCTTGACGCGCCTCCCCTGGGTAAAAACCGGCAGGATAAGCGCGAGGGTCGGGACGCCATGCCTTAAAAGGCAATAGGCGTCCCTCCCTGCAAACTCAAAACGTCAGGCGGGCACACATGCGTCAACAGGGCAAACCTCGGCGCACTTGGGGGCGTCGAAATACCCCTTGCACTCGACGCACGTCTTAGCGTCGATAACGTATATCTCTCCTTCAGCGATGGCGCTCACCGGACACTCCGGAAGACACACGCCGCATGCTACGCAATCCTCTGAGATCTTAAGTGACATGATTTATCAAAACCTCCAGTCTTTTATTTTAGAGAAACGCTTGCAACTGTATACAGTATACTAACGCACCACCCGAACGGATGCAAGTTTTTTTTCGGCTTTGCCTATTATACCGTCATATCTTTCCGGCTATCCTCAGCATCTTTTTGAATTTTCTTCCATGCGCCTTTACCGTTTGTCTCAATTTACCGGCAAACTCCGACAACGCTATCGCTTGTTCAAGCCGCCTGCCGCTCGACATCCGGTTGAAACGCGATTTATCCGCTTTTTTTTACAACGCTCCGTATATTCATAGCGGTTATCAGTTAACGGTTAACGGTTAACGGTAAAAGAAAGCAAAAACAAAAAACGGAACCAAACAGGTATTCCCATAACACATACGTGCCGTGGTACCGTAGAGGTTCCGTTTTTAATGATGGCGGGGCCGACGGGACTCGAACCCGCGCCCTCTGGCTTGACAGGCCACGCAATACATCAAGATAACAATAACTTAGAAAACATGCGACCACGGTTTTGACCACATTCTTAGGGAAGCTCTGATTTATTCACGTTAATGCCAAGGTATCTGTCTATGTGCCGCTCGATGCCGATCGGCGGTCGTCCGGCGCCTTCGGACTTTGGATAAAACGGCTCTATGACTTCGCTGAGCTCCCTGAGGCGGAGTAGGAATTAATCAGAGCTTCCCTAAAAATAAAAAGAGCGCGCCCTGCGAGCTTGGCGCGCCGTGGCTTTGCCAACCTCCGGAAGGGAACGCCACAGACAACCCGCAACGGTCTTACCGCTCATATTAATTATACATAACGGTTGTAAAAAATCAATCTAAGGAAGCTCTGATTAATTCGCCGACCCGTCATTCTCGCGCAGCGTAGAATCTCGTCTTCAAGGAAATCAACCCAGCACCACTTTGCTACACGAAGGAATTTGTCAAGGAACACGCTTTCATAATCCAAAGTGGCGCTGGGCTCGCAATGACAAAATAAGAATTAATCAGACCTTCCTTAATGCTTCTTAAACTTGAGTACTCCCACTCTTCTCCTCATACAGTCTATGTCTTCCGGTCTCCACTCAAACACCTTCGCCTTCTCTTGAAGGTCGTTAAGAACCTCCGCATTCGTTCTGGCGCCAAGATTCTTTGCGAGATTGTCCCGCCCATAAAGACCGATGAGGTTCTTGTAGAGTTTGCCGTTTGTGAGAAAGTTCGGGTCTAACAACTTACCGTAAGAAAATTCTTCACCTCTGAGATCGGGGTGTTCTTTATAAAGTTTGATGTACTTACTCCACGGAGGGATCGCAAATCCGAGAAATTCGTCGTCCGCCACCCGACGGTGGTTTTTAAGCCCCAACCTTCCAGATACGTCTCGCAGACTAAGAGATAGGTCTGTCCTGAGGGTCTTCAGGATATGCCCTATCTCTTCAATGCGGGGCTTCTTGTGGTTCCGGGGCATCCTCAGTTTCCTTCCAGCGTGTTTAATAATCTTATTTCATTGACGGCGGCGGCAAGAACGTTCAACTTCTCTTCGGCAGCCGTTGTGATGACGGCTTGTAATTGTTTTCCAAGACTGTACTTCTCCAACATGTACCATGCGTAAACCGCGGTATTTCCCTGCTCCGTCGGGCAATCTCCGCCTCTATACCCGGGTGATAACATGTCTGCCCCCGTCCATAGCGTTTGTAACCGAGCGCCAATATCTTACCCTGCTGGATGTCAGAAATCAATTCGTCGATAATTTCAATCCTATGCACACCCGGAACGTTTTCCCGCTTCAGCGAGCGATACACCAAGCCCCTTTACCAGATTATACTGGAACATCTTCGTGATGTCGTCCATGTACGGCTTCAGATGCCTTTGGTTCACGGTAAGGTTTGCTATGATCCCGCGCCTGAGCGCCTCTGACAGGAACCAGAACAGGCGCGGATGCCCAAGCGGATTACCGCGGCCGAGGAAAGGCTGACGATGTTGATGCTGTGCGTACTCGGAGAGTCGCCGGGGCTTGCCATAGCCGTTGCGGCAGCCATCGTTGCAATCTACCGCCGACTTCCTCTGCGAACGTCCGCGCCCGAGACGCTCCGCGACCTCTTCCTCCAGAATCCTCTGCAAAAACTTCTGAACTTCCATC
>JACRCE010000066.1 GCA_016213015.1 Deltaproteobacteria bacterium
CCCCGGTAAGGAAGCTCACGCTCTCTTTGAAGCCCGTCTTATTGCGCCCAGCACCACTTCGCAATACGAGACTTGTCAAACGATACACTTTTTCGGCACGAAGTGGTGCTGGGCGCAAGCCGACGGACAACCGGTGTATTTCCGCCCTGACGAAGAGCCCGGGAAAAAGATCAATTTTTAGAGCCAACCTCATATCAAAAGCGCCGGAAGTCCGGCGTGTTCGGCTTCGACGGTTATCGCCCCGCCAGAGGCGTCAACTTTGAAAAATTCGCCGTCCTTCCATTTAAGCGTTATCGGCACCTTGACCATCTCGTCGATATGCCTCTTGAGAAAGCGCGCGCCGTATCTCTCGTTGTAACCCTTGTCCACGAGCAGGTCCACGGCCGGCTGACTCACGATAAGATGCTTGCCGTACTCCTCAAGGTGCGCCTGAATCTTGCCAAGATACATGCCGGTCAAGTCCCTCACCTCTCCTTTAGTGAGCGGCGTAAACACGATTATGTCGTCTATGCGGTTCAAAAACTCCGGCGAAAAGGTGTTCTCCACGTCCTTTATGATGTCTTTTTTGAGCGTGTCTATCCTGCCCTTGCCATTGCCCCTGCCTTCGTCCTCAAGAAAACCCATTGGCTTGACATGCTTTCTGAAGACGTCGGACCCCAAGTTGCTTGTCATGATGATTACGGTGTCGCTGAAGTAGACCCTCTTGCCCCTGCCGTCCGTGAGCCAGCCCTCGTCAAAGACCTGCAAAAACAGATTGAGCACAAAGGGATGCGCCTTTTCCACCTCGTCGAGGAGCACGACCGAATAAGGGTTTTCGCGCACCGGATTGGTTAAAAGCCCGCCACGCTCCGAGCCTACTATTCCCCTCGGCATCCCGATGAGCTTGTCAACGGCCACTGCTGAGTCCTTGTACTCGCTCATGTCCACCCGTATCATCTTCTTTTCGTCGCCGAAGAGGAACTCTGCCAGCGCCTTTGCAAGCTCGGTCTTGCCTACGCCGGTCGGGCCGAGAAATAGGAGCACCCCGTCGGGCCGCGAATAGTTCTCTTTAAGAGGCCCCTTGTTGAGCCTCAGCCTTTTAGAAAGCGCAGCAATGGCCTCCTTCTGGCCGATGATGCGTCTTGAAAGCGCCCTCTCCATGTCCTTGAAGCGGACGTTCGTGTCTCTAAATATCATATCCTGAGGAATCTTCGTTTCCTGAGAGATCACCTCTATCACGTCGCTCGGTTTGACCGGCTCGTCGGGCCTGTGCATCTCCACCTTGACGCACGACGTGTCTATCCAGCCGATGACCTTGTCCGGCATCTTCAGGCTCCTCATGTAGCGCCGGCTCATGTCGAGCGCCGTGTCCACCGCGTCGTCGGTTATCGAAACCGAATAGTTCTTTTCAAGACGCGGCCTTATGCCATAGAGTATCTTTCTGGTCTGCTCGACCGTAGGCTCGGCGATGTTCACGAGGCGGAAGCGCCTTGCCAGCGCCTCGTCCTCGGCGATGAACTCCTTGTACTCGGCGAGCGTTGTAGCGCCGATTATCTGCACCTCTCCCCTTGCAAGCGTGGACTTGAATATGTTGGCCGCGTCGGAGGGCACGCCCATCGCGCTCCCGGCCCCTATGAGGGTGTGCGCCTCGTCTATGAAGAATATGATGTTCTTCTTTTCCTTTATCTCCTTTATAATCTTTTCGATCCTGTCCTCGAACATGCCGCGGAATATCGTTCCCGCGACAATGGAGTTCATCTGGAGATTGACTATCTGCTTATCCCTTAGCCTCTTGGGCGCCTTGTGCGGCTCAAGCTCGATGAGACGCGCAAGCCCCTCGACCACGGCGGTCTTGCCCACGCCTGGCTCGCCGGTTATCATAACCGAGTTGGAGCGATCCACGTGGCACAGTATCTCCATGACCTGCCGCAGTTCCGCGTCCCTGCCTATGATTATCGGGAGCTTGTCGAAGCGGGCAAGTTTATTAAGGTTCACGGCAAAGTGCTTGAGGTTCGGAGGCAGTTCGTATTTTTTCTTGAGTTCCTCGTCGGTTTCCTCCCGGCTCTTGACCTTGAGCGTTATCTGGCGCATCACGTAGTCCGGGTCCAGGCCGAAGCTCCTGAATATCTTCGCGGGCAGGCTGTGATTCTCCTGAAATATGGCGATGAACAGGTCGGTGGAGTCTATCTCCTCCCTGCCCCACCTGCTCGCCTCCTCGCGCGCAAGCCTCAGGACGTTCTTGGTCGGAGGCGGCACCTTCATGCCTATGCCTATGTACTGACGCGATACGTTGAGATGTTCGTTGAGAAAGTTGAGGACGTGATAGACGTCGAGGTTCAAGCCTTCAAGGACTTCCCTGAAGAACGGCTCTTCCACCTTGGCAAAGGCCAGAAACAGGTGTTCAACGCCGAGGTAGTAGTGCTGGCGGTTTTTGCTCTCCTCGACGGCCGCGTCGAGGACGCGCCTTGCCGACGGACCAAGCTTTTCTTTTATGTCTTCTAAGTCAGCCATATTCACCTCCTGCCTGATGTTGCCTCTAAAAATTGCTATTTTTAGAAGCAACGCTTACATGTTAGGCGTGGGGAGCGGCTTATGTGAGAGACAGTACGCATATCTATTCAAATATATGCCGTTTGTTATATTTTACCACAATCCATTTCGCGGTTCATAGGGATTTATTTCGTCAAGCTCCTCTATCAGCTCCTTTGACCCTGCGTTCAGCTTACCGGGCAGCGCAACATTCATCACCACATACTGATCGCCTCGCGCCTTTTCATGCGCCCCATAAACGCCCTTATTTTTTATCCTCAGCCTATAACCGTTATTCGTAAGAGGCGGCGACTTGATGGTGGTATAACCGTCTATCGTCGGCACCTTTATCTCAGCGCCCAAGAGCGCCTCTTTTATCGTCAACGGCACGTCCACGTATATGTCGTTGTCAACCCTTCTGAAGTATTGATGCGGCCTGACGCTCGTAGTAATGAACAGATCCCCTGGAGGGCCGCCCTCGTGCCCGTCATCACCCTTGCCCGCTACCCGCACACGGGAGCCGGTCGTTATGCCCGGCGGTATCTTTACGGTGATAGTCTCGGCCCCGGAGCGCCTTTGCACCATAAACCTTACCTCAGTGCCTTTAGCGGCGTGAAGGAAGTCCACGTCAAGGGAGTATTCTATGTCCTCGCCGCGCTGGATGCCGCGACGAGCGCCACGCCTGCCGAATATCTCTCCGAAGACGTCGTCAAACCCGCCGAACCCGAAGTCCTGATACTGAAAGCCCCCAACCCCTTCCGGGCCGGATGTAACCGTTCCGGTAAGGTCATAGTCCGAACGTTTCTTGGGGTCGGAGAGCACCCCGTAAGCCTCGTTTATCTCCTTGAACCTGGCCTCCATCGCCTTGTTACCCGGATGAAGGTCCGGGTGATACTTCTTGGCAAGCGAACGATACGCCTTTTTAAGCTCCTCGTCCGTTGCGCCCCGGGGAACGCCGAGTATCTCGTAGTAGTCCTTGTTTGCCATGTTAGGCTGTTAGGCTGTAGACTATTAGACTGTTAGGTAGACCCTGTAGTCCTAATAGCCTACAGTCTAATAGGCTACAGCCTTTAACTTTACTTCTTGTCGTCAACCACTTCCGCGTCAACGACGTTGCCCTTGCCCTGGCCCGCAGCCTCATGTTCCGGCGCGGCCTGTTGCTGTTGCGCCGTAGCGGCGCTCTTATACATGGCCTCGGCTATCTTATGAGAGGCGGTATTTATCTTATGAATCGCGTCCTTCAACGGCCCAGGCTCGTTTTGCTCAAGCGCCTTTTTGCCCTCGGCTATCGCCTCTTCAGCGGCCTTGACGTCGTCCTCGGCCAACTTTGCGCGATTTTCGGTAAGGAGCTTTTCAGTAGAGTATATCAGGGAATCGAGCTGATTTCTCGTCTCGATGACCTCCTTCCTCTTGACATCCTCATCGGCGTTTTTCTCGGCTTCCTTAACCATTTTTTCGACCTCGTCCTTGACCAGGCCGCTTGAGGCGGTTATGGTTATCTTCTGCTCCTTGTTCGTGGCCGTGTCCTTTGCGGATACGTTCAGGATGCCGTTGGCGTCGATGTCAAAGGCCACCTCTATCTGCGGCATCCCCCTCGGCGCAGGCGGCATGCCCATGAGGTGAAACCTGCCGAGCGTCCTGTTGTCCCGCGCCATGGGCCGCTCGCCCTGCAAAATGTGTATCTCCACCTGTGTCTGATTGTCGGCCGCGGTGGTGAAGGTCTCCTTCTTCTTTGCCGGTATGGTGGTGTTGCGTCCGATGAGCGTGGTCATTATGCCGCCGAGCGTCTCTACGCCAAGGGAAAGCGGCGTTACGTCGAGCAAGACAACGTCCTTTACCTCGCCTGCAAGAACGCCGCCCTGAATGGCTGCCCCTATTGCCACTACCTCATCCGGGTTTACGCCCTTATGAGGCTCTTTGCCGAATAGCTGCTTTACAAACTGCTGTATGGCCGGCATCCTTGTCATGCCGCCGACAAGCACCACCTCGTTTATCCGGGACGGGTCAAGCCCCGCGTCCTTCAATGCCTGCTCGCACGGCCTCTTGCTCCTCTCGACAAGGTCGCCGACCAGCTGCTCCAACTTTGCCCTTGAAAGCCTCATCACAAGGTGCTTAGGCCCGGTTGCGTCGGCGGTTATGAACGGCAGGTTTATCTCCGTCTCAAGCGAGGATGAGAGCTCTATCTTGGCCTTTTCAGCGGCCTCTCTGAGCCTCTGAAGCGCCATCCTGTCCTTTGAAAGGTCTATGCCGTTGTCCTTCTTGAATTCAGCGGCAAGCCACTCTATGACGCGCTGATCAAAGTTGTCGCCTCCAAGGTGGGTGTCGCCGTTGGTTGACTTGACCTCGAATACGCCCTCTCCGACCTCAAGCACCGAAACGTCGAAAGTGCCGCCGCCGAAGTCGTAGACGGCTATGATCTCGTCCTTTTTCCGCTCAAGACCGTAAGCAAGCGAAGAGGCCGTCGGTTCGTTTATTATCCTTTTAACGTCAAGCCCGGCTATCTTGCCCGCGTCCTTCGTAGCCTGTCTCTGCGCGTCGTTGAAGTAGGCCGGCACCGTGATGACCGCCTCGGTAACGGGCTCTCCGAGATACGCCTCGGCGGAACGCTTGAGCTTTTGCAGTATCAGGGCCGATATCTCAGGAGGCAGATAATCCTTACCCATATTGCCAGACTGCACTGCGGCGCGCCCCTGTCCGTCCCTTATAACCCTGTACGGAACCATCTTCATCTCCTCGTTCACCTCGTCATGCGTCCTGCCCATGAAGCGCTTTATAGAGAAGATGGTGTTCTCGGGATTTGTGACGGCCTGCCTCTTGGCCACCTGGCCGACTACTATCTCCTTGTCCTTGGTAAAGGCAACGACGGACGGCGTTATTCTGCTGCCCTCCTCGTTGACTATGACCTTAGGCTCCCCGCCCTCCATGACAGCGACGACAGAGTTCGTTGTGCCGAGGTCTATGCCGATAATCTTTCCCATTTTTCCGCTCCTCCCATGTTTGTAATATATAGAATGTCTTTCAAACCGCGCCCAAAACGGCGAGGGGCGACGGGACAATCCTCTCAGTGTAAATATAGGTTTGCCAATGGCGGATGTCAAGGCCATAAAGGCCGTGAACCATGACCGTGAGCCGTGTAAAAGAAAAATAGTTTCACGGTCAACGGTCGCGCCTTATCACGGCCTTCAAGATTCTCCTTGACAGGCTAAAGTGCTTTTAGTAATATTGGCTGTCCAATGAAACTCAAGATGTGCAACGAGTTTGCGAAGTGGTTTACGGCAGGCTCTTGTTTGGTTTAACAAACCGCCATGCCAAAAGCGTGTAACTATCTCAAACGATATTAAAAAGGAGGAAGTATCCGTCATGAAAAAGAGTCTCAAGATGTTGTCCTACGCCTCGGCGATAACGCTTATGGCATCTCCGGCGTTCGCTGAAACCGCTCAAGCCGCACAGTCCGGCACCGGCTCGGTAAAGGTATGGTTTTTCGTCGCCGTAGCCATAGCATCGGCATTCGGCATGGCCATAGCCGCCGCGGGAACCGGCCTTGCCCAATCCAACGCCATCAGAGGGGCCGTTGAAGGCATTGCAAGAAACCCGGCGGCGTCAGGCAAGATACTTACCACCATGCTCATCGGTATAGCCATGATCGAGTCCCTTGCAATATACGCGCTCGTTATCGCGCTCATCTTACTCTTTGCAAACCCGTTCACAAGCCTTCTGTAAACCGGACAAACCGAAAAACGAAAAAGCCGCTTCCCTAACGTGAAGCGGCTTTTTCGTTTTCCTTTTACTCTGTCGGGTTCCTCGTTTACACAAAAAAATAGCCTCCGCTTACGGAGGCTATTCAGTTATTTCTATAAAACAATCTCGTGAAAACCAACGGTCTTTGTAATGAGCAGACAGCAGGACTGTTTACCCCTCACTTTGTTTAATGGCCGGCTTCTTCGTCTTGCCCGGCGAGGGTTATGGGCACACGCGGAAAGAGTTTGAAAAACGCGATCAACGACAGGATGGTTGCGGCAAAGCCGCCGGTTATGAGCGAGAAGTTAGTCCACGTTGCGCAGGCTGGCGCAGAACCGTCCTCCAAAACCGGCAGTATCATAAGGTATCTGCTGACCCATACGCCAAGGCATATAATGATTGCCACAGCGACGAGCGAGAGCCGACAGTGCTTTACCCTTTTGTTGATAAGCGCAAGGAAGGGCAAGACGAACAGGGCAAGAACCATGACGACTGCGGGCCCCGCATAGTTGCCGGTCATTGCGCCGTAGAAAGGCTTTGTCAGGTTCGGCATGTCGCCGTACCACATGACTATATGTTGCGACCAGAACATATAAACCCACAGAAGGGTAAACCCGAGCAGAAGCACACCGACCGAATCGAGCTTATTCTTGTCAAGCGACATGCCGGGCCTATTGCTGATAAAATATACTCCAAGAAGATAGACGAACGCACATCCGGCAAAGACGTTGCCGACCCAGTAATAAGCTGGATATATGGTGCTCTCCCAGTGCTTGATGATCATCATGCCGAAGTCCCATGCAAGGTTCGTATTCGCGGCCACGTAAAAGAAGATGACCAACCCTGCAAGCACGTTCAGGGTCTTTTCAAGATTGACCGGAATCTCGCTCTTACCCTCTTCATGGCGGCCATTCACGAAATATATATAACTTGTCGCGTAAAAGAGCGCCATCAGTACGATATTACGCCACAGAAACAGATCTTTGCTCAGCCACGGGCTAAGATGCGCGCTCCCGTGTTCGCCGCCTGTTTGCGGATGCGCCCACCAGAAGAGATGATCCGTGCCGCCGATATAAATGATGATGAAGGTAACAAAGGCAACCGGTATAAAGGATAGCGTCAGCATCTCGCCAAGCCTGTTGAAGTACCTGCCCCACTCTGATTTGGCGATCCTCATTATGGCTGAAAAAACGATGCCGGTCTGCGTAAGGCCAAGATAAAAGAGAAAGTTCGTCGCCAAAAGCCCCCAGAGAGAGGCTGTCTCAGTGGAGTTGGAAACGACATAGGCGAATGAGATGATGCCGTTTGCGAGCAATATCAATAAGATCCAGACCGCCATTTGTTATCCTTGTTTTAAGATATTTCAGACAAAACGCGCCTTGGTGCGCCTACTTAGCGCCGCCCTTCTTTCCAAAGGCATGCTTTATATAATTGACGATATGCCATCTGTCAGCCGGTGTAACTGCGTCTCCATAACTCGGCATGATGGCAAGCCCGCCGTTTTTGATCGTAAAATAGATGTCGCCGTCCGGCTTTGCCTGCACGTAATCGCCCGTAAGGTCGGTCGGCGTAACGTACTTTTGACCGACAAGCCCGTCTCCCTTGCCGCCCTCGCCGTGGCAGGTGGCGCAGTGGATGTTGAACTTGTACTTGCCGCGCTCTATCGAGGCAACGTCGGCAACGGACGGGTTACGGAGCTTGCCTGCTTGAACCCTGTCCTTTACAAACGGCTCGGACTCGGCCGGAACGCTCCCCTTCGGCACGGCAAGCGCCTTGGACTCCTGCGCCTTTACCGAAGGTTGGTCGAACATGTCCCATGACCACGGCCATGCGTAGCAATACGCTGGAATAAAGGCCGTTACAACAACCGCCGCACATATCCATTTAATCCTATTCAAGCGTCTTTACCTCTTTCGCTCCGAATTGTTCAAGCATGCGCTCCACCTCAGCCTCGCTGTCCGGCGCTACGCCCTCCACCATCAGGCCGAAGGAGTCTATATTGACCTCCTCGTCATACGGCCTCTTTCCAAAAAATGGCAGACGCGCAAACAGAAGAAAAGCACCCAGCGTGGCCACCACGCCGAGCAGTATGGTCGTCTCATAGCTCATGAGAAGCGTCGGCGTAATCGAGAATATGGGCCTGCCGCCCCTCGGCAGGACGTACATGGCCGCAGTGCCGAGGGTCAGGAGCAGACCGAAAAATAGGCCGCCTATGGCGCCGAGCAGGGTAAGCCACTTGAGAGGATTCTTCTTCTCCCCGAGCGCATGCTCTATCTCATGCCCAAGCGGTATCGGTGAGAATATGGTTATGCAGTAGCCCGCGTTCTTCATATCCTGCGCGGCTTCAAGCAGGTCGTCAACGTATTCAAACAGCCCAAGCATCGGTCTGCTCATGTCAATGTCCTTTTTTCATTGGAATGCCTATGTCCTCTTTGACCTCGTATATCGAGATGCTCGGCCAAAACTTTATAAAGAGCATGAACAGCAGTGCGAAAAAGCAGAACGAACCGAGCGTTATGGAAATCTCCACCCAGCTCGGGGCGTAGTCCCTCCACATGAACGGCAGGAACTTTCGCGGCAACGACGTGGTAAGTATCAGATACCGCTCGATCCACATGCCGACGTTGATGCCGATGGACACTATCAGGGCCACGACTATAGAACTCCTGCACCTTCGGAAGATGAACAGGAGCGGCATGATCGTGTTGGTCAGTATCATGAGCCAGAACATATATGAGAGCGGCCTGCTCGGATCGAACATCCTGTAGATCATGGTTTCGTTTTCGTAGGAGGTGTTGGCGTACCAGCCGGTGAACACCTCCATGAGGTTTATATAAGACCACAGGAGCGACATGACGAGCAGGAGAAGGTTTAACTTGTCGAAGTGATTGAGGGTGATGTACTTTTCCACCTTGAGGGCCTTGCGATAGATTATCATGAGCGTTACTATCCCGGCGCTCCCCGAGTATATAGCGCCCACGACAAAGTACGGCGCGAATATGGTCTTACTCAGGCCAGGAACCTTTGAAAGCGCGAAGTCCCAGCTCACGATGGAGTGAACGGAGACGGCCAGCGGTATGATAAAGACCGCAAAGAAGGTGTACGCCCTGTAGAGCCAGTGCCACTCCGCGTCGGTGCCGCGCCAGCCGAGTGCCAGAAGGCCGTATACGTCCTTCCTCCAGCCCGTAACCCTGTCCCTCACCGCCGCAAGATCGGGTATGGAGCCGAAGTAGAGGAATATGACGCTCGACGTCATATAAGTGCTGATCGCAAGCACGTCGAACATCAGGGGCGACTGGAAGTTCAGCCACAACTGCCTCGGGTTCGGCAACGGTATGGTCCAGTAGAAGTTCCACGGCCTGCCCATGTGAACGAATATGAAGACCGCCGCAGTGAGGACGGAAAAAAAGGTCATGGCCTCCGCGCTACGGTATATAGAGCGCCGCCACGGCGTCTTTGTGATGAACAGTATCGCCGACAAGAGCGTCCCCGAATGGCTTATGCCTATCCAGAACACGAAGTTGGTAAGATAGACGCCCCAGAAGGACGGCGTATTGAGGCCGGTTACCCCCTGTCCGTAGTATATCTGATATACCCATGGAATAAGCCAGAAAACGACGAAGCCGC
>JACRCE010000061.1 GCA_016213015.1 Deltaproteobacteria bacterium
ACCTCTGATTAATTCTTATTTTGTCATTGCGAGCCGCGCTTTCGCGGCGCGGCAATCTCTAAGTTGTTGATTTCCTTGAAGACGAGATTGCTTCGCTTTGCTCGCAATGACGGCTTAGACGAATTAATCAGAGCTTCCTTAAGAGTTGATTCATCTGCCGTCAGGAGTTTCCTGAGGCTGAGGCCTGAGAGTTTCCTCCTGACGGCACGGAAATCTTGGAGTGTCATGTATGGTTAAAATAAGAACTTACGCACGTATTATTAATGCAGGAAAAAAGAATTTTTTGAAGCCTCCGTTGCTCCATTTAAAAAAACGAAACAAACGAGAATTAAAAAATAAAATCCGGCTAAAAATAAGCCTTCGAAGGCTTATTGATTTACATGAATTAGGTTATGAACCTGCTTCAAAAAAGTTAAATAAATTAGCAGCGGAAAATAGCACTGCAAAAATAATATCTAATGAAGTTAAAAAACGGCTGAAAGCACAAATCATGATAAGAAAAGGGATGTACGCTAAGTGCAAATGGCCACCCGTAGGAAAATCTGTTCAAGGCGGCTCCCCCGGACTCAAAAAAAGAAAGTAATATATAACAAAAGGCGTATTGTTTTTCATGCTGTCAGGAATTTTCTATTGTGGGTTCAGCTTTGCAAGATGAACCCATGAGTTCGTGAACAGTAAGGGCGGGCTTGTCTCCCTCTTCTTCTCGCATACCCTAACCTATTTCCTCAGATACGACCCCAGCGTCTCGCTCGTGCCCTCGAAGGTTGAAACGGTCGCGTTGCGCCACTCATCCTTTACAGAGTACCGGGAAGGCGCGGCGTAGTAGGAGTCTATCGCCTGTCTAAGTACGCTTGTCATGTCCCTGACGTAGGTCTTTGTCCTCTGTCTGCCTTCTATCTTGAAGGCGCTGACTCCGGCCTCTATGAGTTGCGGCACGATTGGAAGGACGTTTAACGACTCAGGGTCTTCAAATGCGTAGGCAGTCTCTCCGTCAGGCCGGATATAGCGTCCCTTGCAACAGGTGGGATATGGGGATTTCTCCGTTGCGTCGAGTTTATTAAGGAGCGCGTTGCCGAGGCTTATGTTCATGCCGCCGTTCTCGGACGATTCGAAACGCACGTGACGAGACGGCGAACATGCGCCTTCGGTGTTGGTTGACGCGCCTGTAACGAACGACGACAGATAGCACCTGCCCTCTATATTGATGCAAAGGCCGCCAAGGGCGAATACCTCTATCTCCACGTCCGTATGGGCTATAAGCTCTTTTATCTCAGCGACGGTCAAGACCCTTGGCAGGACTACGCGCCTTATTCCGAAGTTTTTTTTGTAGAAGTTTATGCTCTCGTAGTTTGAGGCGCTTGCCTGAGTGGATAGGTGAAGGTTGGCATTGGGGTGGCGGTCGGCCGCGTACTTTAATATGCCGAGGTTTGCCAGTATTATCGCGTCCGCTCCAAGGCCGACCGCCCTGTCAACGGCCTCGTACCATTGTTTGTATGTGTCGGCCTGAGGGAAGGTGTTGATGGCCACAAAGAACTGTTTTTTTTTGTCCCGGACGAATTTGACGCTCTTCTCCAGCTCCGTTTTAGTGAAGTTAAGCCCCTCGAAGTTTCTGGCGTTCGTTGAGTCGTTGAACCCGAGATACACGGCGTCTGCCCCGGCCTCAATTGCGGCCTTCAAAGAGGCGAGATTTCCGGCGGGTGCGATTATCTCAGCGCGTTTCAAAACGGCACGTCCTCCATGTCCGGCGGAGGCGGCTCATTTGCTGAGGCGGCCTCGCCTCTTACCCCTCCTGCTTCGCCTTTAGGGGAGCCGAGCATCTGCATGGTGTCCGCTACTATTTCGGTGGTATATTTTTTCACCCCGTCCTTGTCCTCATAAGAGCGGGTCTGTATCTTGCCTTCTATGTAAACCTGCTTGCCCTTCTTGAGATATTCGCCGCATATCTCGGCAAGCTTGCGAAAGGCCACGACCCTGTGCCATTCCGTCTTCTCCTGCTTGTTGCCATCCTTGTCCTTCCAGTTTTCGGTCGTTGCCACGCTGAACGTGGTAACGGCGACGCCTGAGGGGGCATACCGTATCTCAGGGTCTTTTCCGAGGTTGCCGAGAATTATCACCTTGTTCACGCCAGCCATGAGTCCCTCCTTGACGCGCCTTTTTGCCGGATAGATTACCGGTCAGAATAATCTATCACCACTATCGTCTTTGTCAATCGGTTTTTTATGCAATCTTGCATTTATCATGGTATATTAGAACGCATTTTAGAAAGGTTATTCATGCTCGTCAGAACCATAATCCTTTGGCTTATAGGGTTGCCCATAACCGCGATACTCTTTATCGTTGTGCTTATATCCCTTGCGCTTGACAGGAGCGGCAACGCGGTGCACTCGATAGGCGCGCTCTGGTGCAGGGTCATACTGCGGTTATCCGGCGTCGTGGTAACGGTCAGGGGAGCGGAGAATATACCGGC
Organism: Deltaproteobacteria bacterium; assembly: GCA_016213015.1. GTDB lineage: Bacteria > Desulfobacterota > GWC2-55-46 > GWC2-55-46 > GWC2-55-46 > JACRCE01. The sequence goes on from JACRCE010000061.1 coordinate 2,468, forward strand.
GGGCAAGCCGATCATCCTGCTTTCAAACCATCAGGGGGCGTTCGACATACCGGCTCTGCAAGGCTGTCTGCCGCTTCAGTTCCGCTGGGTTGCCAAGAAAAGCCTCTTCAGCATTCCGGTCATCGGCTGGTCAATGCGTTTTGCCGGGTACATAGGCATAGAGCGGGAGCATGGCTCAAAGGCATACAGGAGCATAGTCAGCGCCGCAAAGAAGATACAGGCTGGCACCTCGGTGCTCGTCTTCCCTGAAGGCACGAGGAGCGTGAGCGGTGAGCTGCTGCCTTTCAAGCGCGGCGCCTTCATGCTTGCCGTAAAGAGCGGGGCATTGGTGATACCTGTTGCCATAACCGGCACAAGGGATATAATGAAAAAGCACGGGCTTCTCATAACGCCTCACTCCGTTACGATAACGATAGGCAGACCTATTGAGACAAGCGGGATGGACGAAAAGATGCTCTCTGATGAGACGCGCCGGATGATAGAGGATATTTTGGGCATAACGAAAAATGACAAACCGGAAAAGATGGAGAAGCTCGTTGAAAACCGTCCATAAGATAATAAACGGCGACAGCAGACAGATGAATCTTATCACGGACAAATCGGTTCATCTGGTCGTTACCTCGCCCCCGTACTGGCAGTTAAAGGACTACGGAACGCAAGGGCAGATAGGTTTTCATGAAAGCTACGAAAGTTATATCAATAATCTCAATCTTGTCTGGAAAGAATGTTTAAGGGTATTGCATCCCGGATGCCGACTCTGCATAAATATCGGAGACCAGTTTGCCCGTTCGGTTTATTACGGACGGTATAAAGTGATCCCGATAAGAACAGAAATAATTAAATTCTGTGAGACCATCGGCCTCGACTATATGGGGGCTGTCATTTGGCAGAAAGTTACAACATGCAATACAACCGGCGGCGCCACGATAATGGGCAGTTTCCCGTATCCGAGAAACGGAATCCTGAAACTTGATTATGAATTTATCCTGCTTTTCAAAAAACAGGGCGCGCCGCCGATTCCGACCAAGGAACAAAAAGAGCGTTCAATAATGACAAAGGACGACTGGAATGCTTATTTCTCAGGGCACTGGTACTTTGCGGGGGCAAAGCAAAACGGCCACATTGCCGTGTTCCCGGAAGAGTTGCCCGCGCGTCTGATAAAGATGTTCTCGTTTTACGGCGAGACGGTTTTAGACCCATTCCTCGGCAGCGGCACAACCTCGCTTGCCGCTCGTAATTTAGGCCGCGCCTCAGTCGGCTATGAAATCAATCCGGATTTTATGCCGATAATTAAAAATAAGCTGAATATCAGTCAATCCGACCTTGCAAAGACGGAATATGTATTTCTGAATGATAACGTTAAAACCGACTTGAATAAAGAGATCGAAAAGTCGCCATATATCTTCAAAGACCCTCATAAGCTTGACAAGAAGATTGATCCGAAAAAACTTCAATTCGGTTCAAAGATCGATAAAGACGGCGGCGTTAGAGAGGTTTATTATTCCGTCAAGGAAGTAATAAGCCCCGAGTTGGTGAAGCTGAATAACGATCTGGTTGTTCGTCTTATCGGTGTAAAGGAAAAAGAGTCCGCCAATGGACAGGCAATCAGATTTCTTGAGGAAAAAACAAAGGGCCAAAAAGTGTTTATGAAGTTTGACGACCGGAAATATGACGGCGGAAATAACCTTTTATGCTATCTCTATCTGAAAAACAAAACATTCGTAAATGCCCATATAATCAAGGAAGGCTTGGCCACGGTTGATGTTTCTTCCAACTACAAATACAAAGACAGATTTCTGAAAATGGAAATCCAAAATGGCTAAAGAGTGGATTTTGAATAGCGCAATGAACCGCTTCCAGTTGAATTTCAAACGGAATGTCGGGCCGACTTCCGAAAGCATAAGACAATGCGCGCCAAAGACGCTTGATGAATGGAGGGACTATTATCTTAAAAATGTGCGTTCAATGGAGCATATTGAATCGCTTGGTAAAAAGCTCTACGTCAAGATTACCGAAGTCATTCAGGCCGAGGTTGAAGAAATCACGGAGCAGGATTGCATTGACTATATAGTGCAACTCGTCATTAATCGAACTTTAGACGGCTATATGACGGAGATCAAAACCGTTTACGGACAACTGGAACAAGAACTTGGCATTGAAATAAAACCTGCGCCGGACGAATGGGACAGGCTTTTCAATGTTGATTTCTTCATTAAGGTCAAAGACAATCATATTGGGATACAGATAAAGCCGGTGAATCAAGGCATTCAATTGCCGCAAATATTCAAGGAAATGGAGTTGCAAAGCAAAACGCATGAGGAGTTTACCCTGAAATACGGCGGCAAGGTTTTTTACATCTATTCGTCGAAGGTCGGCGAGAAGAAGGAAATCAGAAACAAAAAAGTGATTGATGAAATACGGCAGGAGATTGAACGACTAAAGAAATAAATGTCAGTACGGTGAATCGTTCAAACGACATAACCATATTGCCGCTACGCCGCCTATGCATGGGCGTTGAACGCGGCCTAAAGGAAAATATAAATGACTGACGACACCGGATTTAAGGATAACGATTCAAACGGAGGCGGCCAAGTCTTGCCGCTTCGCGTAATCCCGCTCGGGGGGCTTGGAGAGATCGGCCTCAACATGATGGCGATAGAGTACGACGACTCGATCATCGTCGTGGACTGCGGCCTCATGTTCCCGGAGGAGTACATGCTCGGCATTGACATAGTCATACCGGACATAACGTATCTCAAGGCCAACAGGAATAAGGTCAAGGCATTCTTCATAACGCACGGGCATGAAGACCATACCGGTGCCCTGCCCTTCGTCCTGCGCGAGATAAACGCGCCCATATACGCCACGGCCCTGACCATAGGGCTTATCACCGAAAAACTTGAGGAGCACGGCCTTGTAAAGAGCACGACCTTTGAAACCGTGAGGCCGAGGGACGTGGTGGCCATAGGCCCCTTTAAGGTGGAGTTCATCCGTGTCAGCCACTCCATAGTAGACGGTTGCGCCCTTGCGATAAGGACTCCGGCCGGGGTAGTCATCCATACCGGGGATTTCAAGTTGGATCAGACGCCGGTTGATGGGGAGGTGCTCGACTATGCCCGGTTCTCCGAGTACGGGGAGGCGGGCGTGCTGGCGCTCTTTTCCGATTCGACTAACGTTGAGAAGGAGGGATACACCCTCTCGGAGCGCGAGATTGGCGTGCATCTCGAGGCGATATTTTCAAGGTGCGCGGGCAGGATAATTTTAGCCGCCTTTTCATCGAACATACACCGCGTCCAGCAGGCGATTGACGCGGCCGACAAGTTCGACAGAAGGGTGGTACTGAACGGCAAGAGCATGGTTGCAAACGCCCGCATCGCAAGGGCGCTCGGATACCTTAGAGTCCCTGACGGAATAATGGTTGATTTGAAGGAGATCGACTCCATCCCGCCGGAGAAGCTGGCGCTTCTTACCACCGGAAGCCAAGGCGAGCCGATGAGCGCTCTTACGCGCATGGCAATGGACAACCATAAGCAGATAAAGGTGATGAAGGGCGACACGGTAATACTCTCGTCCAAGTTCATTCCGGGGCACGAGCGCGCCATATCGGCCATGATGAACCACCTTTACAGGCGCGGAGCCGACGTGATATACGAAAAGGTGAGCGAGGTGCACGTATCGGGCCATGCCAGTCAGGAAGAGTTGAAGATCATGCTCAACATGGTCAAGCCCCGGCACTTCATGCCCGTGCACGGCGAATACCGCCATCTCGTTCTGCACGGACGGCTCGCCCAGCGGGTCGGGATTCCGGAAAAAAATATTATAATAGCCGAGGACGGGGACATGGTGGAGTTCAGTCTTGAAAGGGCCGGCAAGACGGGCCGCGTTGAATCCGGCAGGGTGTTCGTTGACGGCAAGGGCGTAGGCGACGTGGGCGCAATGGTCTTGAAGGACAGGACTCACCTGTCTCAGGACGGCATGGTGCTTGCCGTAATGGCCTTGAACGGTTCGAACGGCGAGCTGGTCTGGGGCCCGGAGATAATTACACGCGGCCTCTTTTTCGAGCAGGAAAGCCCGGAGATACTTCAAGAGGCGAGGGCCGTCGTGCTCGATACGTTATCGGGAATAAACGCGGAGGCAAAGACCGAGCAGCTTGAGGTCAAGGAAGAGATACGAAGGGCGCTTAAAAGATTCTTCAACAAGACGTTCGACAGAAGGCCGGTTATATTGCCGATTATCATAGAGATATAAGGCAACCTTGAATAAGGCGGAGGCGTCAAATGGCGGTCAAGAAACTCGGCGAACTGCTCGTTGAATCGGGACTCATCTTGCAGGAGGAGCTTGAACAGGCGCTTGCCGAGGCCGCGCATAGCAAGGGCGTCAGGCTCGGCGCCATCCTCGTGAAAAAGGGCTTTGCCACGGAGATAGACATTGCGCAGACCCTTTCCTTTCAACTATCCATCCCGTTCATAAATATGGCCGAGGCCACGGTAGACCCGGAAGCCTTGAAGCTCGTAAGCGAGAAACTCGCCAAAAAATACCTGCTCCTGCCGTTGTATATCGACGGCAAGGTCTTGAAAGTCGCCATGACCGACCCCTTGAACCTTCTTGCCCTCGACGACCTGAGATTTTCAACCGACCTTCAGATACAGCCGTGCGCAGCCACGCTTACCGACGTCGGCGCGGCCATTACGCGGTACTATCACCTGAACGAACCGATAGACGATCTGATGCTGGACCTCAAGCAAGACAAACTCGTCGAGATAATCCACGAGGTGGACTTCGAGAGGGACATCGGCGAGCAGGTGAAAAAGTCCAGCGCCCCGCCAATAATAAAGATGGTGGATTCCATCATCATCCACGGGGTCGACAACAGGGCAAGCGACCTGCACATCGAGCCTCAGGAGAAGAGCGTAAAGTTCAGGATTCGCGTCGATGGCCTTATGAAGGAGACGATGCAGTTCCCCAAGTGGGTGCAGGGGCCCGTCGTCTCGCGCATAAAGCTGATGGCCAAGCTCGATATAACCGAGCGCAGGGTGAGTCAGGACGGCAGGTTCAAGGTCAGGCTTGGAGACAGGAACATTGACATCAGGGTATCGACGCTTCCCACACAGTACGGCGAGACAGTGGTCATGCGCCTCCTTGACGCCAAGGGCGCGCTCATAGACCTGAACAACATCGGCCTGACCAAGGAAGACCATGCCCGTCTCCTTGATATAATCGAAAGGCCGCAGGGGGTGGTCATGGTAACCGGCCCGACCGGGTGCGGAAAGACGTCGTCCCTTTACGCCATGATAGGCCATATAAAGAGCGACGTCATCAACATCATCACCATCGAGGACCCGATAGAGTACGAGTTCAAGGACGTCAATCAGGTGGCCGTGAATGAAAAGACCGGACTTACCTTTGCATACACGCTGCGCTCGGTCTTAAGACAGGACCCGGACGTCATACTCGTCGGCGAGATGCGCGATACTGAAACCGCCACGATTGCGTTGCAGGCGTCGATGACGGGTCATCTCGTCTTTTCGACGCTCCATACCAACGACGCGGTCTCGTCGGTTACGCGCCTCAAGAACATGAATATCGCCCCGTACATGGTAGCCACCTCCCTTAACGGGATAGTCGCCTTAAGGCTCGTAAGGAAAATATGCAACAATTGCCGCCAGCCGTATATGCCGGTTGCGGAGGAGTTCAATAAGCTCGGCGTTTCTTTTCAAGTTAAAGGCGACGGCAGGCGGCAACTTTTCAGGGGAGCAGGATGCAACGCCTGCAACGGGAGCGGGTATTCCGGCAGGACCGGCATATTCGAGGTAATGGTCGTGAACAATAATATAAAGGGGCTTATAGCCGCTGACGCGCCGGAAAACCAGATATTTCAGGCCGCAGTCGAGGGCGGCATGACCCCGCTGCACATAGACGGCCTGAAAAAGGTGGTTTCAGGGGTTACGACCCTCGAGGAGCTTACAAGGGTGATATATCTTTCCAAGGCCGAGGCGCAGGCAAAGGAGGGGGTATGCCTTGTCTGCCTCAAGCCTGTAAACGCGAGCGCTGGGAAATGCCCTCATTGCGGGCATCTGATCGGCACGGATTGCCCGTCATGCAAAAAGCCGCGCAAGGAGCAGTGGATAGCCTGTCCGTATTGCGCCGCAAGGTTTTGATGAAAGGCCGTGAACCGTGTAAAAGGAAAATCCTTTCACGGTCACGAACAACGGTCACGGTTCACGGTAGTTACATGAAGCTTGTCAACCACGATACGCCGGAAAACGCCGCGATACTCTCCCGCATCCTTGCATACACGGAGCGTAATGGAAAGGCAGGGGCGCTCTCGGAGGCGTTCGGCAACGGCCCCAACGGCCTTGTCCGCTCGCTTGACGCAAGGATCGAGGACATGAAGGCCGTTGGCATTTGTTTGAACTCCCGCCTTCTTTTGAGGCTCATAAAGGAGTTGGCGACCGAGGCCTTGAGGCAGACCGTCGTTGGCAACAGGTACGACGGCCCGCAAGGCCCTTTTCTCGACTATCTGTTCATGTCGCTTTCCGGGATGAGGGTGGAGAAGTTCGAGGCCGTCTTTCTCGACGATAGAGACAAGGTTAAAGCCGTTGAAACGTTGAGCGAGGGAAGCATTGCCCACACCGCCGTGTATCCAAGAAAGGCCGTGGAGGAGTGCTTGAGGCTCGGCGTGAATCAGGCGATATTCGTACACAACCATCCGAGCGGAGACGCTGCCGCTTCCGATACCGACAAGGAATTGATCGTAACGCTTGACAAGTCTCTTGCCGTTGCCGGGTTCATCGTAAGGGATCATCTCATCATAGGCGGACGCGGATGCTGGAGCGCGGCAGGGCAGGGATGGAGCATGGGGAAAAGGCCGTAAAAGACCGTGAGCCGTGACCGTTGTCCGTGACCGTTGTCCGTGACCGTGAAAGTCCTTCTGATAAGGGGGACTTAAGGGGTTAATCTTTTACACGGTTTACGGTCACGGTTCACGGTAGTTGGCGTTACGTCCGTACCGCGCCCTCCTCGTCCATGCCTTTTGCATGCAACGGCTGGACAGGCAGATATACCATGAACTGCGTGCCGCGCCCCACCTCGCTCTTCACCGTAAGCCAGCCGTGATGTTTCTTTATGATGGTATAGACCACGGATAGCCCAAGCCCCGTGCCTTTGTCGGCGCCCTTGGTCGAGAAGAACGGCTCAAAGACCCTGTCCAATACGTCCTTGTCCATGCCAAGCCCTGTGTCCGTGATGGTTATGCGCACGGCGTCCCCTGTGTGGGCCTCAAGCGAAGAGGCGGCCTCCTCCTTGCTTATGGTTACGTTCTGCGTGCTTATCGTCAGGGTTCCGCCGTCGGGCATGGCGTCTTTCGCGTTGACGGCTATGTTCATGACGACCTGTTCGATTGCGCCTTCGTCGCCGGTAACGGTCCACAGGCCGTCTTCAAGCTCTGTGGTTACGGTTATCCCTTCGCCTATAACGCGCTCTATCATCTTCAATATGTTCATTACGGCCTTATTTATGTCAATGGGCATTACTTGCGCCGTTTGACCGCGGCTGAAAAGAAGAAGCTGGCGCGTGAGGTTGGACGCGAGGGTAATGGAATGAAGCACCTCTTTCAGGCGCGCCTGCACCGGACTCTCCGGCGGGGTTTCGTCGCCGGCCAGTTCAGTGTATCCGCGTATGACCGTCAATACATTGTTGAAGTCGTGGGCTATGCCGCCAGCCAGTCTTCCGATGGCCTCCATCTTCTGCGATTGGGCAAGACTGACCTGCAACGCCTCTTTGTCTCTTGCCGCATTTCTTTTTTCCGTCATGTCGCGTATGGTACCGGTGAAGTAGACCTCCCCGGCCAATCGGAAGTTGCTTAGCACGAGTTCTATAGGGAAGACCAGCCCGTTTTTTTTAAGCCCCTGAAGCTCAAGCAACTTGCCCTGCGCCGTGCTGTGCCCGGTGGAGAGGAAGCGTTTCCTTGCATCCGTGTGCCTCTCCCTGTATTCAGGCGGCATCAGATCGATCAGAGGCGTGCCTTTTAGAGCGCCGGGCGCATAGCCGAATATCCTTTCCGCCGACGGGTTGCAGTCAACCACCACGTCGTCGCCGTTGGCCACGATAATGGCGTCGAAGGCCGTGTTGTGCACCAGTCTGTATCGCGTTTCGCTCTGTCTCAGCGCCTCCAGCGCGGCCACGTGGTCCGTTATGTCCTCGCCGGAATATAAAAGTCCGGTAATCTGCCCGTTCTCCGTGAACGGTTTGTTGCGCCAGCGGATAAGCCGCTCGGCGCCGCCCCAGCATGTTACGGGGATCTCGTAATGCCCCAGCAGTTCATCGGAGCTTGTCAGCAGATGGTCGAAGATCATCTTCGCGTCGGTTCTCGACGGCGCCGGTATGAAGGCGTCAAACCAGTTTTTGCCGATTATATCCTCTGCAGAACGGCCAAGTATCTCCATGCCTTTCTTGTTTATGAACACGACGACCCCGGTCTTGTCAAGATAAACTACCATGACCCCGACGATGTCCATTAAGTGTTTCGTCATGTTCTTCAGCGCAACTTCGGTCGAATCGTCTGTATTGAGCGATTCCGAGTCAGTCTTTTTCATTATGACCTCTGGAGCGGCATACCTATATCCGCTATTATAGCCCAAAACCACTGTTAACGCATCAATGTTTTTTACCGAATCGGTGAGAGGTGAAGCTGAAAGAATAAAAGCGGGTATCCGTTATCGGTGAAGGTAGGTTGACAAAGCGGATTTCGTCTATAGAATTAGAGACAGTTTTTATCATAGTGGAGGTCATTATGAAGCGCTTGTTGCCATTGGCAATGCTGGTAGGAGTCGTTGCTTTGCCGTCCTACTCATTTGGGTATCCCAATGGGACGCCCATGTACGTAACGGATGCCGCGCCCTTTTGCGCCGCGTGTCATTCGGCCGTAAAGGCGGCGTACATGAGCGAGATGCCTCATGAGGCCGCTGTAAAGGAGTTGCCCGAAAACAAGCATTACGGCATGGTAATGGCCCCGGGTCCGACGCCTTACGCGGAGTTGACCGATGAGCAAAAGAAGAAGGTCGTTGACGACGCGAAAAAGATTGATGCCAACTCGTCCGTCGGCATAAGCGCGCCGGGAAAGGTCAAGGCAGGCAATCCATTCAAGGTTATCGTCAAGGCAAAGGGCGGCAACGGCCCTGTAATAGGGATAATGCTGGTGGACAAGGCGTCGCGGTATCAGTCCCGCCCGATTGCGGCGTCCGGTTTTTATATAATTGGAGAGCCGGAGGTGAAAGGGCAGGACAATCAGATACAAAAGACATGGCTTGACAGGCGCCAGAGCGGCATGAAAAAGAACCTCAACTACATTGTCGCTGAGAAACAAAAGCTCGATATTGATAAGGGCATCTGGCCCGTTGCCGAGGTTACATACACGCTCGTCGCGCCGACTGCGCCCGGCGCGTATACGATTGTAGCCGCGTTTTTGTACGGAACCGAGAACGTTGAAAAGGCCGGTTTCATGCAGAGGCCGTCGGGCAGGATACTCTTTTCAGACGAGATGGCCGTCATGGTGGAGTGAAACTGCGGTTGACGTTACGACGACCGATCAAGGTTTTTCTGCATGTCCGTAAACATGTTGCCCTTGATGGTGGTCTTGTCCCCGCACTTGGGGCAACTGACTATGGTGCCGTCCTTCAACTCCTTTGCCTTTTTGTCGAACTCGTTGGCGCATTTAGGGCAGGTAACGTTTATTACAATGTCTTCCATCTTTTCCTCCGTTGATAATCGTTCAAGCCGATTCCTGCGTCGTTGAGGAACGCGGCGGGTACACGCGGGATATGTTAGTGGCCTGCAAGCCCTTTTCGCCTTGAGTCAGATCGAACTCGAAGATCATGTCCCTGCTCGGCAGTTGATTCCTGTCAATGAACGGTTCGAATGACGAATCATGCGCGAACGCCGTGCCGTAAGGCGATTCAGGCACGCGGGTGTCCGTGATCCAAAGCCCCGGGCCGATGCGTTTCAAAAAGCGCATGAAGCCGAAGTTTTTCGAGCGGTTGAAGGTATAGCAGATACCCCTTGCCCGGCCTCCCGGCTCACCCCACACCTTTTTTGTTTCAGAACCTTCGACTATCGCCATGGGCAGGAGGTGCGGGATAAGGTAGCCTGACATGAACAGGTCTACCTCGCGCTTCAAGTTGGACGACACGTTCTGAAAGGCTACGGCCTCCACCCTGCAACCCTTGTTCTGAAGGGCGCGCACGACCTGTATGAAGTCCCCGTCTCCTGTGGCCATGACCACCTTTTCAAGGTTCTCGGACTGCATGAGCGCGTCAACGGCCATGTCAAGGTCCGCGTTGGCCTTGCCGAAGCGGTTTCCGGCCTCGTCGATGTACCATGCTACGACCTTCTCGATGACCTTGTAGCCGAAGTCCCTGAGCGTGGAGTGGAAGTTGAATGTCCTGTCCCTGTAGTCGTGGTCCGTGCGCGCTCGATCTTCATCGTAGGCCACGTAGGCGTTCAGGCGCACCGGCTCGCCCCAGTCCCTGCAGGCGAAGTCCCGGAGCATGTCGAACCTCATGCCGTAGCCGCCGTTCCGCGTGATGTTGGCGACGTCAATGTACAGACCGACTCGTTGAGCTTTTTGTTTGGTCATGGTTTTTTGATTGGGTTCATTCGAATATATAATTTTACCAATAGGCTGTTGAATATGTACTCGCCTCGCTCCTCTCCGGACTTCAAGACATTGAGTTCTTTCATGCGTTGCAGAAAATTGTTGAAATTTTTCTTTTCTTCGGCTGAGAGTCCTTTTTCAATAGACTCTTTTTTGAAGGACAGACCAGCAAATTCCTTGCCGAGTTTCGTTAGTATTGCATGATACAAAGGACTTCGCAAGGCTTTGTAAATCTGCTGGTCAACGAACTTCCTGCCGATTTCGTTGGCGGCTTCCACGACGGCGCCTAATGAGTCATTCTCGTCTATTTTATTGTCCTTATCAAGCCAGAACGCAGCGTCGCCAATGATGTGCATGACCTTTGGGAAGCCAGCGCTATATAAACAAAGATACCACATCGCCTCCTCATCAACGGTAATGCCGGCTGAATTGAAGGCGGTATTGAAAAAATCCTTCATTTCAGTATCATCCATCGGCTCAACGTCAACGACGTCGAATATCCTTGCAATAGGCTCGTGATGCCGTATCATCTCGCTTCTGCGTTCTTCAACGCCGCAGAGCATAAGGAGCATTGGCAACGGGTTTTTGCTAAGGGCGTTTTCATCAATAAGACTTTTTATGAAATGGGCAAAGTTCGGATCCGCCGTGATTCCGTTAAGTTCGTCAAGGATAAGCATGATGCCTTTAATATTGTTTTCTTTGAGCCTGTCCAGTAACCCGCGCAAGAACGGCAGATAGCCATGCGATATGTTAGGCCCGTCGGCCTTGAGCGCTTCGAAGTTTACGTTTACGCCGAAAAGACTTTGCTTGCCGACATATTTTGATAGGCCGTATCGAACCTTCTCGGTAACGGTAGGTTCATAAGCCTCTGATTTGATCGCCGCCTCAACGGTCTTGGCCGCCACGTCGTCTACTGTTTTTGCGCCGCCAAGCAGAACATGAATCCCAAACAGATGATGTTTTTCTTCGGCATAGCGTTTCATATACGCGGCCAAAGAACTTTTACCTATGCCGTATTCACCAGCCAAAAAGACAGCCTGCGGTTTCCCAAGCTCAACCTGTTCGATTGAGCGAAGTATCTTTTGGACTTGTGTTTTTCTTCCGACGAACAGGTCAACTGGAACCGGTTGGCCCGGATAAAACGGGCTTCTTCCTTTATTGTTGTTGTCCATAGTAATCTCAGACGTCCAGATTTGTCGCCTCGAGGGCGTGTCTTTCGATGAACTCTCTCCTCGGCTCGACCACGTCGCCCATGAGCTTGGTGAATATGGCGTCGGCCTCGACCGCGTCCTCCACCTTTACTTGTAGGAGCACCCTTTTTTCCGGGTCCATCGTGGTCTCCCAGAGCTGCTCAGGGTTCATCTCGCCGAGGCCTTTATACCTTTGTATGTTAAGCCCCTTCTTGCCGAGCTCAAGCACGTAATCGAGAAGCCCCTTGTAGTCGGGTATAAGCATCTCTGAGCCGTCGTCCTTGAGCGTAAATGGCGGCTGACCGGCCTCCTTGAGCGCGTTGGAGAGGTCTCTTATTTCCGAGAAGTCGGGGGAGGCCAAAAAGTCCCTGTCTATGATTGTTTCGACCCGTACGCCGCTTCGCTTTGACGAGCATCTTACGCTGAAGAGGCCGTGCTCCTGATCGTCGTCTATTGCAAACTCTATCGGCTCCACGTCGGGGTAGTTGGCCTCAAGCGAGGATTTAAGGCGCTTGACCAACTGCTCGGCGCTTTGGCGTTTCTTCAGCGCGTCAGAGCCAAGGAGGTCGGCGATTTCAGGGATCAGCAGCGCCGCGTTTATTATATTCGAATCCTTGCCGCGCTTGTCAAGCCTTTTAAGCCTTTTTTCGTACCTTGCGATGTTCTTGAGCACGGCAAGGAGCGCTTCGTTCTTCACCGGGGTCTTTTTGCCCTGCGGGATTACGCTGAGCGCGTTCTGCGTCGATTCGTATACGAACTCTTCAAGGTTGGAGTCGTCCTTGAGGTATCTCTCGTCCTTGCCCCTTTTTACCTTGAAGAGCGGCGGCTGGGCGATATACAGATGGCCGTTTTCCGCCAGATAGCGCATCTGGCGGTAGAAGAAGGTCAAGAGGAGCGTCCTTATATGGCTTCCGTCAACGTCCGCGTCGGTCATTATGATGATGCGGTGGTAGCGGAGTTTGCCCGGGTCGAACTCCTCGTTGCCGATGCCGCACCCGAGCGCCATGATGATGGTGCGTATCTCCTCGTTGGACAGCACCTTGTCGAAGCGCGCCTTCTCGACGTTCAATATCTTGCCCTTTAGCGGCAGTATGGCTTGATAACGCCTGTCCCTGCCCTGCTTGGCGCTGCCGCCCGCAGAGTCTCCCTCGACGATGAATATTTCCGAGAGCGCCGGGTTCGTCTCCTGACAGTCGGCAAGTTTTCCGGGCAGGGAGGCCGAATCGAGCGCGCCCTTGCGTCTTATCAGGTCCTTTGCCTTTCTTGCCGCCTCTCTGGCGCGCGCGCCGTCAACGGCCTTCTGCACAATCTTTTTCGCGATGGCCGGTGACTCCTCCATAAAGGCCGCGAGTTTGTCGTTCACGATGGACTTTACGTAGCCCTCGACCTCGGAGTTGCCGAGCTTGGTCTTGGTCTGCCCCTCGAACTGCGGGTTGGGGAGCTTTACGCTTATCACGGCCGTAAGCCCCTCGCGCACGTCGTCGCCCTGAAGCGCATCCTTCATGTCCTTCAATAAACCCTTTGCCGAGGCATAGCTGTTTATGGCCCTGGTGAGCGCGCTCTTGAAGCCCGTCATGTGGGTGCCGCCCTCGGTGGTGTTTATGTTGTTGGCGTAGGAGAAGATGTTTTCGCTGTATGAGTCGTTCCACTGGAGCGCCATCTCCATCTGGATGCTCTCCTTCTCCCCGGACATGAAGATGACCTTTGGGTGGATGGGCGACTTCGACTTGTTGAGGTGCTCGACAAAGCTCGATATCCCGCCCTTGTACTGGAACTCGTGGCTCTTGTCGACGCGCTCGTCCTTGATGGTTATCTTTATTCCCGCGTTGAGGAAGGATAGCTCGCGGAGACGCTGGCTCAGGGTGTCGAAGCTGAACTCGGTCGTCTCGAATATCTGCGCGTCCGGCTTGAATGTAACGGTCGTTCCGGTCTTTTTGGTTGTGCCTTCGACGGTGAGCGTCGTAGAGGGCTTGCCTCTTTCGTAGCGCTGTCTGTAGACCTGACCGTCCCTTTTGATTTCAACCTCAAGAAACTCGGACAGGAAGTTCACGACCGTAACGCCGACGCCGTGAAGCCCGCCTGAAACCTTATACGCCTTGTTCTCGAACTTGCCCCCGGCGTGAAGCTCGGTCAGCACGACCTCTACCGTGGGTTTTTTCTTTTCAGGGTGCATCTTTACCGGGATGCCCCTGCCGTCGTCGATCACGGTAACGGAGTTGTCCGCGTGAACGAAGACGTCGATGTTCTTGCAGAAACCGGCCAGCGCCTCGTCAACTGAGTTGTCTACCACCTCGTAGACGAGGTGGTGAAGCCCCATTGCGCCGGTTGAGCCGATGTACATGGCCGGGCGTTTCCTTACCGCCTCAAGCCCGCCGAGCACCTTTATGGATTTTTCATCGTAAGCAACGCCCTGTTGCGCGTCGCTTGCGTCGTCAATCGCGTCGTCTTTCAATTTCAAAGCCTTTTAAGTCCTTTCTTATCAATCAGGGCGATAAGCGCGGTTGTCGATGATTCTTGCCGGTCGTCCTGAAGGGAGGGGCAAACGTTAAAATTGGGGTGGACGAGGGGGCTCGAACCCCCAGCCTCCGGAGTCACAGTCCAGCGCTCTAACCAGTTGAGCTACGCCCACCATATACGTGTTTGCCGCATCCGATTTTGTACCATAGAGGGAGTAAGGATGTCAATGGAATAGGATGGTCGGGCGCGGGCGCACCGGTCGTTTTTGAATGAGAAAGGGGTCTGGCGAAGACGCCAAACCCCTTTGATTTTATTGGCGCGCCCGGCAGGAATCGAACCTGCGACCCACTGCTTAGAAGGCAGTTGCTCTATCCGACTGAGCTACGGGCGCGTGTGTAGACATGGTTATGGAATCAGCCTAAGGAAGCTCTGATTAATTCGCCGACCCGTCATTCTCGCGCAGCGTAGAATCTCGTCTTCAAGGATTTCATCAACTTAGAGATTGGGGCGCGCAGCTCCACTTTGTTGCACGAATGAATTTGCCTTGGAACACGCTTCAATTATCGAATGTGGTGGTGGGCGCGCAATGACAATATTAGTTTTAATCAG
>JACRCE010000065.1 GCA_016213015.1 Deltaproteobacteria bacterium
ACGTTGAAAGGCCGTACTGCGCGGTAGTTGAAACCCCTTGCAATAAACGCCCGTCTTTTATATCCTTAACCATCATGACACCTGCCATGCGAATAGGATACGGCTACGACGTCCATAGGCTCGTCCAGGGAAGGCCGCTGATATTGGGCGGCGTCGTAGTGCCGTACACAAAGGGGCTTGACGGCCACTCGGACGCGGACGTGCTTCTCCACGCGGTGATAGACGCGCTTCTCGGCGCAACGGCGCTCGGGGACATCGGGACCCATTTCCCTCCGTCCGACGCCGCATACAAGAACATATCGAGCATGAAACTCCTTGACCTCACGATGAGGCTGGTTAAAGATAAGGGCTATACGGTCTCTAACATAGACTCCACGATAGTCTGCCAGTCGCCGCGCCTCCTTGAACATATCCCTGCAATGGTAACGAGCATCGCCGTTGCCCTCGGCTGCCCGGTTGATTGCGTGAGCGTAAAGGCAAAGACCGAGGAAGGGCTCGGGTTTACCGGCTCTGGTCAAGGCATCAGCGCCCACGCCGTGGCGCTTGTGCGGAGGAGTACAGATGACCGATAGGGTACGCACCCGCTTTGCGCCAAGCCCTACCGGGTATCTGCATCTCGGCAACGCAAGGACAGCGCTTTTCAACCTCCTGTTCTCAAGGGCCTCCGGCGGAGATTTTTTATTGAGGATCGACGATACCGACCTTGCGCGATCAAGCATCGAGTTTGAAAAGGCGCTCATGGAAGATTTGACTTGGCTCGGACTGAACTGGGACGAGACGCCCCTTCGCCAGTCCGAGAGGATCGGCCTGTATCAAGAGCACGCCGAAAGACTCCTCAAAAACAAGGCGGCCTACAGGTGTTACTGCACAAAGGAGAGGCTTGAGTCGTTGAAAAAAAACCAGCTTGCCGCAGGCAAGCCGCCGCGTTACGACAACGCTTGCAGGGGTTTACAAAACAATGCTTCCGAAGCGCCGCATGTCGTAAGATTTCGCGTATCTCAAAAAGAGGTCTCCTTTATTGACGGCGTTCACGGACGCATGGCCTTCCAGGCGGACGATATCGGCGATTTCGTCATAATAGGCTCGGACTCGGTAGCCTCCTACAACTTCGCGTCAACGGTTGACGACGGTCTCATGGCTATAACGCACGTGATACGAGGCGACGATCACCTCTCCAATACGCCGCGTCAACTGCTTTTATCCAAGGCGCTCGGTTTCGACGCGCCGGTCTTTTGCCACATACCGCTCGTGCTCGGGCCGGACAGGATGCCGCTGAGCAAAAGGGACGCCGGGGCATCGGTGCGCTCTTTCAGGGAACATGGTTTTTTGCCTCTCGCCGTCATAAATACGCTCTCAAGGCTCGGATGGTCGTTGCCGGACGGGACAACCCTTAAAACGCTTGAGGAGCTTACTCAAGCCTTTTCCCTGAAGCGGCTCGCGCGCTCCTCCGCCATATTCGACGTGTCAACGCTCAGGCTCTACAACAAGGCCGCGATCCAGACGGAGCCGATAGAACGTCTAATGGAAACCATCGGCACGGGCCATGAGGCGGCTTACCTGAAAAAGGTCGTGGTTGCCGCAAGGCCGAACGCCTCTACGCTCAAGGAGCTGTCCTTGCTTGTGCGTCCGTTCATCGCGCCCCCTGAGTTGACCCCGGAGGCGCGAGCCGTCTTGTCCTCATCAGCGGCGGTTCAAGTCATCAAGGCGTGCATAGAGGCGTTGCGCCTGCCCGGCGCGCCGGAGGCAATCGACGAGCAATATTACAAACTGTTATTGTCCGGCGTAACGGAAAAGACGGGCGTAAAAGGCAAATCGCTTTACATGCCCGTCCGCGCCGCGCTTACCGGCTCATGCGAAGGGCTTGAGCTTGCCGTTGTATTCGCCCTGCTCGGAAGAAAAGGCGCGCTGGAGAGGCTTGAGCGTTCTTGACATGACTATGTTATAGATATATTATATAGTCATTGGGTATGACTATATAAAGGAGAATCAATGGAGACTACCGCCGTAACGATAGCTGAGGGAAAAAGGGACTTTAGCCATCTGATAAAGGACGTCGCTGAGGGGAAAGCGGACATCGTGGTAACCAAGAGGGGCAAGCCTATGGCGGTAATCATCCCTTACTTGGACTACCAGCGCTCCCAAAAAGCGGAGGCCCACCTGAAGATACTCGAATCAAGGACGGTCTTTGTTAAAGCCGGTGTCTCAGCGGACAAGGTCTACAAAGAATCCAGAGAAAAACTTGAGGGAAGAGGTTGAAGCGGGTCGTCATAGACGCGAGCGTGGTACTCAAATGGTATCTCTTGGACGAGGAAGAGGGGCAAAGCGCCTTGAGTATCTTGGACGGTTACGTCTCTGACCGCGTGGCGCTCATTGCCCCGGCACTCCTTGAGTTCGAGGTGGCCAGCGGCCTCGCCATAGCCAAACGCAGGGGAAGAGTTCAGGACGAGGACGTGCTAAGGGCGATGGATGGTTTTTTAGGTCTCGGCATTGAATTAAAGCCGCTTACCCGGCTTTTCCCTAAGATACTTGAATATTGCGGCAAGTTTAACCTCTCGGCTTATGACGCATCGTATGTCGCCCTCGCGGATAATCAAAAGACGCTCCTTGTTACCGCGGACAAGAGGCTCTTAAACGCCGCGAATAAACTTAAATTCGTGAAGCGGCTTAATGAATTTCGGGATTGATTGCTTTTGGCCCGCCTTTTCAACCCATAAAGAAGGAACTATGCCCATCCGACTCTACAACTCGCTTACAGGAAAAAAAGAGGAGTTTGTCCCCAAGGACCCGGCCAACGTTACCATGTACGCGTGCGGGCCAACGGTTTACGCCATGTCGCACATCGGGCACGCGAGGAGCGCGGTCTCCTTCGACGTAATCAGCCGGTACCTGCGATACTCCGGCTTTAGGCTTACCTACGCAAGAAACTACACCGACGTTGACGACAAGATAATAAACCGCGCCAATGAAGAAGATGTATCCTGCGACGAGCTGGCCGAACGCTATATAAAGGCGTTCGACGAGGACATGGCCTCCTTGGGCGTCCTCCTCCCCGATGCGCGTCCCCGCGCAACCCAAACCATCGGCAGGATAATCGCGCTCACCTCCGCGCTCATCGAGAAAGGTTTTGCTTATGCGTCCGGCGCGGACGTGTTCTACTCGGTCAGGAAAAAGAAGGACTACGGCAAGCTGTCCGGCAAGAACATAGACGAGCTTGAGGCCGGGGCAAGGGTGGACGTGAACGAGGCCAAGGCCGACCCGCTCGACTTTGCCCTGTGGAAGGGGAGTAAACCGGGAGAGCCCGCTTGGAACAGCCCGTGGGGCATGGGCAGACCGGGCTGGCACATAGAGTGCTCGGCCATGTGCATGGACCGGCTCGGCGAGACCATTGACATACACGGCGGGGGAAGGGACCTGATCTTCCCTCACCACGAAAACGAGATCGCCCAGTCCGAGGCGTATACCGGAAAAACGCCGTTTGCGCGGTACTGGCTGCATAACGGCTTCGTGAACATCGCAAAAGAAAAGATGAGCAAGTCCCTCGGCAACATACTCAACATAAGGGACGCGCTCACCGGGCACACGCCGGAGGCCATACGCCTCTTTCTGCTTTCAAGCCATTACAGGTCGCCCATAGACTATACGCAGGAATCCCTCAAGGACGCGGAGAATGCGGTTGACAGGCTCTACAAGACCATTGAGAGGGTAGATAGGGAATGTCCTGAGGCAAATGGAAAGGAGCATCGCGACGAGCAATGGTTTGCCCCGATAATCGAAGCAATGGACGATGACTTCAATACCGCTATGGTTATCGGCCTCCTTTTCAAGGAGGTCAGCCTCGCAAACCGCCTGCTTGACGAGGGCGGTCGGGACAACGCTCAGGAACTGTCGCGCATACTATCTCTCATAAAGGAAGCGTCTGGATTTCTCGGCGTATTCGACAAGGCCCCTGAGGACTACTACAAACTGCGGCGCGCCGTAATCGGGCTCAAGATTTCGCCTGACGAGATAGAGCGGCTTATAAGCGAAAGAAATGAAGCGCGCAAGACGAAGGATTTCAAGAGGGCCGACGAGATACGAAGGGGCCTGCTTGAACAAGGGGTCGTGCTCGAAGACGCGCCTGACGGCACAAAATGGAGCGCGTAAAAAACTGCCTAAATCACGTTCATGGAGGCTTGAACATGAATCACATTGCCGCGATAATACTCTCCATTCTCTGCGTGACGCTTTTTGCAAACCAGGCCGGCTCGGCTCAAGATAAACCTGATAATACGGCGGACGTTTCATGGACTATCAACGTCGCGTCCTATCTCGATAAGGACGAGGCGCTCAAAACGGCCGAGAGGCTTGATCGCGCCGGAATAAAGGTGCATATCGCCGAGATTGACGTAAAGGGCAAACACTACTTTCGGGTTCGCGTAGGCCGATATGCGACCAGACGGGAGGCTCTACAGCAGGTCAACGCGCTCTCAAAGAAGTTCAATATCAAGGGGGCATGGGCCGCGAAGACCGGCGGAAATCAAGACCCGGCAAGGCCGGTCATAAAGCCGGAGACAACGCCGCCGAAGCCCGAGCCCTTGCGGTCAAGCGAGACAAAACCCGCGCCGGATGCAAAAGCCGAAAAGCCTCAGTCGAAAGAGCCGCCATTGCCGTTGACGGCAAAGGGCGGCCGGATACTGCACGTAAACATCTACCGCGGCTTCAAATACGTCAACAGCTCCCCGGCGGGCATGACGCACGGGGCAACGAGCGCGTCGAAGCTGTCAACAAAGCCTTATGAGACCTTGGCCGTTGAACCGGCTTATCCCGCAACGCCGCGCTACGGCTACCTTAAACTCGGCAACGGCGTTGACCAACAGGTGAGCTTTGCATTTGTGGAAAAGGATTCCGGTCTTTTGTACCTTGACAAAAACAACGACGAAGACCTCACCAACGACGGAGCGCCGCTCAGGAATCTCGGCGCAGGCGCGTTTGCTGCCACGGCGTATCTTCAGACGGATATAATCGCCAAGGACGGCGCCTTGACAAGCCGGCCATTGAACCTATGGATTTACGCGAACAAGGACGGGCTGTTTTTCTACTCGATGGGCCACTGGGCAGGGGAGCTTGAGCTTAACGGACGCCGCTATAAGGCCATCGCCTTTGAGGACTCCAACCATGACGGCCTGTACAAGGAAAACGGCCTCTGCATAGACCTGAACGTGAACGGAAGGTGCGACAAAGAGAGTGAAACGTTCAAGGACGGCGACGCCCTGACCGGCGACGGCAAGGGGTATACGCTTGCGCTCGACTATCCGTAGTTGTCAAGAAGGGCTTCTGATTAATGATCTATTCCTGTCATTCCTCACATA
>JACRCE010000067.1 GCA_016213015.1 Deltaproteobacteria bacterium
CGGGGTAGGGCCGGTGAAGTTCCCGCACGCGAAACATCAGATCAAGATGAAGTGTGGGGAGTGCCACCCCAAGATATTCAAGGACGCGCTCAAGGCCAACGACATTTCCATGAAAAAGAACATGGAAGGCCAGGCGTGCGGCACGGACAACTGCCATAACAGCGAAAAGGCATTTCCGCTTTTCGAGTGCGCCAAGTGCCATACGAACGTGAAGGCGGGGAAGTAGACTCAGCGAAATAGACAAACCGTAAAAAGAGAAGGGCGGCTATTATATAGCCGCCCTTCTCTTTTTACGCGCCTGCCTTAAGGAATCTCTAAGGAATCTCTGATTTATTCCTATTTTGTCATTGCGAGCCGCGCTTTTGCGGCGTGGCAATCTCTAACTTGTTGATTTCCTTGAAGACGAGATTGCTTCGGCTTTGCCTCGCAATGACAGAAAAGAGAATTAATCAGAGCTTCCCTAATTGCTTTTCTTTCTTTTGCTGCATTTGAAATTACCTCGAGTAGCGCTCCTCTTCCCACGGATCGCCGTCGTTATGGTAGCCGTTGGACTCCCAAAACCCCGGCCTGTCATCGGCCATGAACTCAATCGTAGAGACCCATTTGGCGCTCTTCCACGCATACTTCGACGGCACTACGAGCCGCACCGGAGCGCCGTGCTCAGGGGTCAGTCGCGCGCCGTTCATGGCAACGGCGAGAAGCGCGTCTCCGTGGAGAAGCGCCTCAAGCGGGACGTTGGTCGTATACCCGCCAATGCAGCCGAACATCACGAATCTTGCTTGGCGGGCCGCTCCGGCAATATCCGCTATGCCGGTAAAATCAACGCCTTCCCACTCGACGTCCATCGCGCTCCAGCCCGTAACGCAGTGAAAATCGCGCGTGGTCTTCTTCATCGGCAGGGCTGAAAATGCGCTCCAGTCAAGGACAATGGGCTTGTCCACCAACCCGATTATTGAAAGCGTCCATTCCCGCACATCAGGGATGCCGCCGTAGTGAAGCACCTGCGGCTTTGGGACCCATCTTTGTCCAGGCGGAAGTCTATCCATTAGCAGGCTGTTGACCGGTTGTTCGCCGACTCGCGAAGCGATAAGGCGAACTCCCAAAAAGATATCTTTGTTCCATACCGGTAATACCAATCGTCATAAAGACGATTGGTATTACAAAAACCGCATCCCCGCTTAATACACGCGAGGACAAGCCTGCTTTGTTGTCTCGTCTATATTGGGTTTTGCGACAACCCATGAATTATGCCTCCGTCGCCTGTCTCATCGCCGCGATGGTCTTTTTATAGCCGCCTTGTCCGCCTTCTTGCGCAAAGATACCGGAGCCTGACACGAACACGTCGGCCCCGGCCTTTGCAATGGCCGCGATGTTTGCCGTCTTTATTCCGCCGTCGACCTCAAGCTCTATCGGATGAGCCACGACCTCGATCATGCGTCTTGCGGCCTTGATCTTGTCAAGGATGGATTGAATGAAGGACTGGCCGGAAAATCCCGGGTTTACGGACATTATGAGGACAAGGTCAACGTCCGCGACTATTTCCGCGATGGCGATAAGCGGCGTTGCCGGATTTATCGAAACCCCGGGTCTCTTGCCCGCCTCCCTTATGGACTGTATCACCTTGTTCAGATGCCTTGTCGCCTCGACGTGCACGGTTATTATGTCCGCGCCCGCCCTTGCAAAGTCTGTGATGTATCTTTCAGGCTCCTCTATCATAAGGTGCACGTCAAGCGGCAGCGCGGTGGCCTTCCTTACGGCCTCTACCACGAACGGGCCGATGGTGATGTTCGGGACGAACCTGCCGTCCATCACGTCGATATGGACGTAGTCGGCTCCGGCGGACTCGACGGCCTTTAGTTCCTCGCCAAGCCTTGTGAAATCGGCTGACAGTATGGATGGAGATATCTTGATTGTCATGTCTATTACCCGCCCGCGTAATTCAGGCCGCCTTCAATCTTTTTCCATCGCCAGATTGCGTTTGATCTCAGAAAATAAATCCGCTTCCCTTATAAGCCCCATACGGTTTAACTTGATGCGTCCGTCCTTGCCGACTATGATCGTCTTAGGCAAGGCGTTGACCTTGTATAGTTTGGCAATATCTCCCGTGTCGTCAAGGCCGATGGGGAAGCTCAAGCCTTCGCGCTTGATGAATGCCTTGACGTCGTTAGGGGAATCGTCAACGGCAATGCCGATGAACTCTATGCGCCGCGCCTTGAACTCTCTATACGCCTTCTCAAAGTACGGCGCCTCCACCCTGCACGGCCCGCACCATGACGCCCAGAAGTTAATGACCACCACCTTGCCCTTTGAGGCATCAAGGCTGAATGTGCGTCCGTCTATCGTGGTCAACCTGAAGGACGGAGCAATCTCTCCCGAGACCGGCGCGCCGCAAGCGGCCGGATCAACAAGCCACAAGGTGAATACCAAGCAGAGGATGATACCCTTGACGTAAGATGATTTGCTCATGCCATACCCTCTCCCAAGCCTCGCCTGCCCTCGAATGTCCCTATCGGGGGCCAGACAAAAACGGCAGGCCCATGTAAATACCAAGAGCCTGCCTTAAAGCCGTCCACCCCGGCGACATCGGCATTAATGCGTCGTACTGAAATCAGGCAACCATCAAAGCGCCTTCTCGATAAGGTCCTTTATCTGCGTCTTTGGAACCGCGCCCACGAGCTGGTCCAGCACCTTGCCGTCTTTGAACAATATGAGCGTGGGGATTCCACGCACGCCGTACTTGCCTGGCGTAGAAGGATTCTCGTCCACGTTCATCTTCGTTACCCGCACCTTGCCGTTGTACTGCGCGGCCATCTCCTCTATCGTCGGGGCAATGGCCCTGCACGGGGCGCACCAGCTTGCCCAGAAATCCACCAGCGCCGGCATGTCCGACTTCAGCACCAACTGCTCGAAGTTGGCGTCGCTGACGTTAACCACGTTCTCTGACATTAAAGACTCCTTTCAAAATACG
>JACRCE010000011.1 GCA_016213015.1 Deltaproteobacteria bacterium
ACCCCGCCGCATGACGTGAAAGACGGCAGAAAACGAGCAGACCCGGCCGCTGCCGTCGATAACCAACGCAATATTTTCCTTAATCGGGTGACGCATAGACAGATACCTTGGTATTAACGTGAATAAATCAGAGCTTCCTTAGAACAAAGGTCAATGGAATCGAACGCCCTGCTCACGCCGAGCGGAGCGAGGAAGAGGGAGCGCGGGAGCGCGACCGGAAGTGAGCAGGGCCGGGGTCTGAGCGACATGAGGGAGCATGGAGCGAAGACCGATTCCCCCCTCCGGCACCAGATTCAACAACAGCGCTTAGGGGCAAAGTTTTTTGACCATGAAAAAATATCTCTCGATTATACTGGTCGCCCTTTTCTTCTTTTCGGTAATCGGGCTGAGCCTCCATCACCATGAAGACGGCCATGTCCATGACGACTGCCCTGTCTGCGTTGTTGCTTCGCATCATCAGACCGTAAAGACTGCTATAATTAACGGAGTTCCGCCAACTATAGCAGTCTTCGCCCTTTCCGTCTTAATCGCCGCCCACATACCAACCGTCTTTTACAAAAACCTAAACGCCAGAGCGCCTCCTTTCTGAACAACTCCTGATTTCAACGTCATAATCCATATCCATTCTACGGCAGGCTCACGCGAGAAGGGTTTTGCGCGCCAACACGCGCAGGCTTGTTACGCTGTCGGTCTGTCATGGATACCACCTATTGTCAAGGAGGCTCAGATGAAATACTTTCTTTCCCTGCTAATCGTTTTTCTTTTCTCTTTCTCCGCTTATGGAGAGGACGTTGAATCAAGGATAAAGGGTCTCGAAGATACTCTAAGGTCACAACAGGAGTTTATAGACAAGCTCAAGACACAAAAAGTGGAAGCGGGAAAAGGGGCGGCAGACTCAGCAAGTTCTTCACAAGGAAACGGCAAAGGCAATCTGAGGCTCATAGATATCTCGCTTGACGCCCTTTTTGCAGGAGGCGCTTCCACGGAGGATGACGAAACGCTACAGAACCTCCAAGGCGGCGGCCACGAC
This sequence comes from Deltaproteobacteria bacterium, assembly GCA_016213015.1. GTDB lineage: Bacteria > Desulfobacterota > GWC2-55-46 > GWC2-55-46 > GWC2-55-46 > JACRCE01. Next base: position 1,031 of record JACRCE010000011.1, read on the forward strand.
CCGCGTAAAAGGGGTTTTACCGTGCAGAACGTAGAGCTTTCCCTTTCAGGGGCTATAGACCCCTACCTGACCGGAGAGTCTCATATAATCTATTTTCTAGACCCTCTTACCGGAGAAACTCGCGTTGAGTTGGAAGAGACCTTCCTTACAACGCGCACCCTTCCTTACGGGCTACAGCTTGAGGCCGGGCAATTCTTCACCGAGTTCGGACGTGTCAATCCACGACACCCTCACGCATGGCACTGGCAGGATCAGCCGGTGATCAACACCAGATTCTTCGGCCCTGACGGGATGCGCGGGCCGGGTCTCAGGCTCGGATGGCTGTTGCCTGTCTCATGGTTTGCAGAACTCCATTTCGGCGTACAGAACGCCAACGGCGAGACCATGGCGAGCTTCCTTGCCAACGAGGAGTTTTTTAATGAGCGGCCCATAGGCAAGAGGCCTTTTGTGAACCGTAGCGCAAAAGGCCTTGAAGACATGGTCTACCTCCTTCGCGCGGATAACTCTATAAATATATCGGATGATGTCACTGCAAAACTGGGCCTTTCCGTGCTCTACGGGCCAAACGCTACCGGCAACGATGGGGAGACCTCCATCTACGGGGCTGACCTTGTTGTAAAGTGGCGTCCCGCGGATAACGTGAGGGGATGGCCGTTCCTGATATGGGAAACAGAGGTGATGAAGAGGAATTACAAGGCAACGGCCTACTTTAACGATTCCGATCCCGCCAACGTCATCGCCCTTTTGGAAGAGACACTCGTTGACAAGGGCTTTTACACGCAATTGCTATATGGGTTCAAGCCGGGATGGGCTACCGGCATCCGCTATGAATATGCCACGGGTAAGGGCGAGAGCGTGGGCGGGCGCGACAGAGACCCCTTCAGGGATGAACGAAGGCGCATCTCGCCCCTGATCACATGGAAGCCTACCGAGTTCTCGCGCTTAAGGGCGCAGTACAACTTCGACAGGGCGGACCATCTATCCGACAAGGAAGCTCATTCGGTATGGCTCGGGGTTGAGTTGATGTACGGGGCACATGCGGCCCATTCTTTCTAAGGGAGGCTTACAATGATAAAGAAGATTCTTTTTACGATAGCGACGCTGATCGCGTTCGCAACCCCTGCCTTGTCCGAGGTAAACGCGGTGGCTACGCTTCCCTGGATAGGAAGCATAGCAAGGGAGATAGGAAAAGATAAGGTCAATGTCACGGTGCTGGTAAAACCCAATCAAGACCCGCATTTTGTAGAGGCAAGGCCGAGCATGATAGTCGCGGCGAGCAAGGCCGATATAATCATGTTCAACGGCCTCGACCTTGAAGTCGGGTATCTTCCGTTAATCATCAATTCCTCAAGAAACCATCGGATACAGCCCGGGGAAAAAGGAAACCTCAACTGCTCGAAGTATATAAACGCGATCGAGCGGCCCCGTGCCGACATAGACAGGAGCATGGGAGATGTCCATCCATTAGGCAATCCGCACTACCACCTGTCTCCATCCAACATGGCCCGCGTAGCTGAAGGGATAACCGATACTCTTACGGAGCTGGATAGCGGCAATGCCGCGTTCTACAGGGCTAACCTCGCCTCGTTCAACAAGAAGCTCGAAGCCAAGAGGATGGAGTGGGAAGGACAGCTCAGGGACAAGCGATTTGTCGCCTTCCACAAATACTTTGAATACCTTGCCGATGACTTCGGGTTCAGGATAACCGGCTACATAGAGCCCAAGCCCGGAATCTCGCCGTCATCCGGGCAGATAGCAAGGCTGACAGCCTCGCTTGCGAAAGAAAGGCCGGATGCCATGCTCACCACCTCCTATTACGGGAAAAAAGAGGTCGCGTTCATCTCTGCTAAAACAGGCATAAGGGGTATCGTGGTTCCCCACGAGGTAGGCTCACGGAGCGATATCAACGACTGGTTCAGTTTGATGGATAGCGTCATCGAATCGCTTAAATAGGAGAAGATATGGAAGCCCTCAGCATCCTCATATACCCTTTTATCGCGTGCGTGTTGCTTATAATGGCGCACACGTACTTCGGGGTGCACGTTCTCCAGAGAGGGATAATCTTCGTAGACCTCTCCCTTGCCCAGTTCATCGGGCTGGGCATAGCCTTCTCTTTTTTTCTTGGAGATGACGAAGGGACAAGACTTCTTTTTTCTCTGGGGTTTGCGGCGCTGGGGGCTTTCATGCTTTCTTTTTCAAGATATATATCGAGGTTCGTCAACATAGAGGCCTTTATCGGGGTACTCTATATCTTCTCGCTCTCGGCAAGCATACTCATCCTCGACAGGACGCCTCACGGGATGGAAGAGTTCAAGACCATCATGAACGGCAGCATACTATGGGTAACGCCAATGGAGCTTTTCAAGACATTCGGCGTCTATTCGGTAATCGGGCTTTTCCATTTCGTCTTCAGAAAAAGGTTTTTTGCCTTGTCCTTCGAGAACAGAGGCGGTGTGCTTTGGGAATTCCTCTTCTTCCTCAGTTTCGCCGTTGTGCTCGTCAAATCCGTCCAGATGGCAGGCATACTTCAGGTCTTCGCTTTCCTTGTAATCCCGGTGCTTATCGGCAAGCTATTTACGAAAGACCTGCAAAAGATAGTCGCATCAGGTTGGTTAATCGGCGCGGCTTCAAGCGTATTCGGCCTCGGACTCTCGTACCTCTACGACCTGCCCACAGCCCCATTGATAGTGGCCTCACTCAGCCTGACCTTTTTCGCGTTGCTTGTTTTCAGGTCTCGCGTGGGAGGCTGAGTCAACCATATAAAAGAAAGGAGTCGGATCAGGTCGGCAAGGGGTTGACCGCGAATCTTTCGCTTCACGGCCTCATAACGAGCAGTATCCTTTTTTTCTCTATCTTTAGATACCCTTCCTGAGTCATCTTCTTCAACGCCCTGCTCACGACCTCCCTTGAGGAGCCTATCAGGGCGGCCAACTCCTCGTGCGTGGGTCTTTCAATGGCCACTACCTTCTCCTTGCCGCCTGCCCCGGCCTTGAGCGACATGCCTATGAGCGTATGCGCGATCCTGCCGCACACGTCAAGGAGGGCAAGGCCGCCTATCTTTCTCGTTGCCTCCCTGAGCCTGCCCGTAAGATAGGCAAAGAGCCTCATGTACACCTTATGGTGCTTCGAGAGGTACTCGAGGAATGCGGACTTGGTCAGCACCATACATTCCAACGCGCTTTGCGCCTCCACGTTCGCGGAGCGCGGCTTGTCGTCCATTATGGACATCTCGCCGAAGAGGTCTCCCTCCTTGAGGGTTGAGACGACTATCTCCCTGCCCTCTTCACCATAGAGCGTTACCTTTGCCCTGCCTGAAATGATAAAGTAGACCGCATCTCCTACGTCACCTTCGGACAATATCTGCGTACTGGCCGGAAAAACCCTTGCCTCGCCCTTTGCGATGAGGTCAACGATATAAAAGGCTTCGAGCTTTGTGAAAAGCGGGTTATCGGCAAGTATGGCCGCTGCCTTCCCGGCAATCTCAGAGTCCATTGTCATCCGCCGCTCACCTCTAATTCTTCAACCAATAGCGATGGCGCGCCGACCGAGGCGAGAAACCGCTGGTCTGAACCGACGCCTTGAACCTTCGAAAAAAGTTCAAGCAGGTTCCCGGATATTGCAAGGCCGCGCACCGGATAGGCTATTACCCCTGCCTCAACCCAAAAACCCGAAGCCCCAACGGAAAAGTCCCCGCTCACGGTATTGACCGTGTGCATCCCAAGCACGTCGGTTATGAGCACACCGCTGTTCATGCTTGAAAGCAGGTTGTCAAAGGACTGACTCCCGTTTTCGATGTATAGATTCGACAGCCCGACCCCGGGTGTGCCCTTAAAACTCGACCGCGCGCCGTTTCCCGTCGAGACGGCGCCGGCCCGTGCCGCCCAGTACGTGTCATAGAGAAAGGCGGAGCATACACCCTTGTCAAGCAACGTGGTGGTGCGACGGGGTACGCCCTCGTCGTCATAAAGGGCCGACGACCATCCTCCAGGCATTAGGCCGTTATCTACGATTGTAATCGCCGTTGAGGCCGTCTTTTTACCGAGCTTGCCCGCAAGCATGGACTTGCCCTTGAGCACGTTGTCCCCGAGGAAGGAACCGGCGAGCGCCTCAAGCAGTTCCGTTGCAACGGTGTTTTCAAAGATTGCCGGGCACTTCACGGTACTGAGCTTCCGGGCGCCAAGCATCCGCACCGCCTTCTTTGCGGCACCCGCGCCAACGGACGCAAAGTCCATGTCCGCCCTTGTGTGCGAGGAGGCCATGTCCCAGCCCATCTGAGAGTCTCCATCCCGCTCCGCTACCGCCGTAACGCTTGCGGAAAAATAAGTTGCCTCGTGCCTTACGTCAACCCCGTTTGAGTTTACCACCCGCGTTGAGCTGATGCTCTCCCCGTAGGACGCCTTCCTTACCCTCTTGACCGACGCGTGGAAAGCAAGGCAAGCGGCCTCGATCTCAATCGCGGAGGCGATCTTTTCATCCTCCGAGACCGACCCTGCCGATGAATCATAGAGGACCAGGGAGGCCGTCGGCAACTTTTGCGCGGGAGAACAAAAAAGCATGGCCTTGTCCTCGCCGGCCTCGCAACCGCCGGCAACGGCCTTTTCAACGAGAGAGGCTATGGCCTCAGGCGATGTAACGCTCGAAAAGCCGAAGCCGGGCCTTCCGGCGCGCAAGGTACGCAGTCCCACGCCGGCGTTGGAGCGCGCCTTGAGCGCGTCAACCCCGCCTTCCTTGACCTCCACGGAAAACCCCGTGTCGGAGGAGATGAATATCTCATATCCGTCAACCTTGCCTTCGAGACGCCGTTGTATCTCGCCAATGACCTTATCGTCCGCGTTATCGTGCATCGAGGTTCGCCTCTCCTGAGATTTCCAAGTTACGGCTTCATGCGGCAAGCTCGTCTCTGACTTCCTCGCGTTTGCTCCATAAAAGTAGAATAGCGGTCAAGTGCGGCGCCTTGTTAGTCATTCTCCTCTTCCTCAGATAGGAGATACAATTGACCATTCTCCGAACACTCTCCGAATTTCTTCCCCTTCAGTGGACGAAGATCAATAACGGCGCCGAACTTTCTGAAAGAGACAAAAAATCTCTCGAAGTCCTTTCCCCAGTAGATCATTGCACAGGACATGGGAGCACCCTTTCCTCCATTCTGACCATTGACAAGAAATTTAAGCCGTGTGTCATAGAGGAAACATACACCTGTTGCCACACCAAAGACATAGTTCTTCCAGTGCCCCGTATTTGTAGCTACGGGCACAAGCGCAAGGACCTCGGACTTATATTCCTTGTATGCCGCGGCACACCTACACAACCATTTCTTTATTGATGTGCCATGTTCTTTGTCAATTCCGTATGGGGGATTCACATAGATACTTGGAAAATTCCAACTCTCCCTAAGTCCGTCATGCTTGGGAAGTCGGTATTCCGTTCCGGCATTTACAATCGAATGCTCATTTGAACAAGGGTCAAGGTCAATGCCCCCGCTAAAGAAATCGCGCACGGCATTGACATACTTCTCCGGCGTTCCCCATTCTTGGCTTAATGTGTTGAGTGTTCGACCTGCGGTCATCCGTGAATCTCCTGCCATCTTTTGCTTTTCAATATGTCAAGTTCATCTTTGAGGACGACAAGTTGTTTGCCGGCCGGGGCAATGACGTTGAACCAGCCTTCGATCGCCTTCATGTGCGACTTAAAATAGGATTGGAGAGTAGCGTCAGCCGCAAGAGAAATCTGAACCTTTGTGAACCGATTGACTCCCTTCTTGCCTGTGTAGCTCGCCAGAAATGCCTCTTTCACCGCCGTCAGTTCCTTCGCGGGATGGAACAACAACTCGTCAATAAACTGTGCGATTCCCGCATCGGTCAGGAAAAGAAGCCAGTCGTATGATTGAGCGAGAACCTTCAGTTCCTTGTTGTGATTTTCGGAGTTGAACCAATTACCGTGATTGCTGACGACCCCGACCGTCATAATAAAACGCGACAGAAGCTCTGTATCGTCAGATGCGATAATTTCAGCCATCAGCTTATAATAGTCGCCATGTCGGAACGAGCCGTCACGCTTCTGAATCAGTCCTCCCATGCTACCATCGGTCAATCTGATTTTGTGCAACGCTGACACTGTTCGAGCAACATAGGCTCCTTGCTTCGCCTTTTCGATCGTCTGGGGACCTTTCCGCATTCCTTCTTCGACCCCGACCCGCTTGCACTCAAAAATCGCGAATGGGCGGCGGCGAAGGGTCACAACGGAATACTGGCCGTTGCCCCTTCCGAGTTGGTCGAGATATACGTTTATGAATGTCTCGCCGCAATCGCAGACCATGCATGAGTTCCGAAGAATCAGGTCTTTGCTCAGTAATGCGTGCGACTTCATCAAATCCGCAGAGATTCCAAGTTCAATAAACTCTTGATTTTTGGCAACCTTCTTTGCGGTGATGGGAAGCACATCCCGACTGAACTCCGCCGTCATTAGATGGGTTGACGGATGAAGACTGTACTCAACGTTGTGGGTAATCTCATCGTTTCCAAATTCCGGCAATGGCCTCTCAATCGCAATATTTCTTTCAAAACCCCAGGATTTAAGCGCATAGAATGTACTGATTTCAACAAGGGTGCCGAGGGCGCGCCCTGCGGCCTTCTTGGAGTCTTTGGCGTAGTGAAACACCTTCTCAGTTAGAACTTTTTGGAGTTGGTCAATTGACGGGTATGACATTCTTCGTTTTTCCTGTCTTGTCTTAGAATTTTTTATTGAAATACCCCTCTTACTCCAACTCCCTCAACTCGATGATAACCGCGTTCTCATCGCACCATGGGAACTTCGCGCACCTTACGCAGTCCTGCCATATCTTATGGGGAAGCGTCTGCTTGTCAACCACCTTGAAGCCCATCTTGGTGAAAAACCCGGTCTTGTAGGTCAGGGCAAAGACCCTTTTAAGCCCAAGGGAGAGCGCCTCGTTGAGACATGCGGCAACGAGCGCCGTGCCTATGCCCCTGCCAACGGCGTCCTCCCGCACCGCAAGGGAGCGTATCTCGGCCATGTCTCCGCTGCTGTCCGACGAACATATATGCAACGCGGCCGCGCCAAGCACGTTGCCGTCATCGCCGTATACGAAAAAATCACGAAGCATCTCGCTTATCTCGGATACGGGCCTGTGGAGCATCACCCCTTCAAGGGCATAACCCTCCACGAGGCCGTGTATCGCCGGAACGTCGTCCAATACCGCTTTTCTTACCATCAGAGACTTCACTTCTTTCTTGCCGTCTTTTTAGCGCACATCTCGTCCGCGGTTTCGATAAGCTCATGCGCGTGTTCTCGCGTAACGTCGGTTATCTTCATGCCCCCGAGCATGGCCGCTATCTCGTCGATATGGCCGGCGTGGTCGAGTTCCTTTACCGACGTTATCGTTCTGGCGCTTGCGCCGGTCGTCGCCCTCTTTGAAACGGCAAAGTGCTTGTCCGCGAAGGCCGCTATCTGCGGCAGATGCGTTATGCAGATGACCTGATGGCTATAAGCGGCCTCCTTGAGCTTCAACCCGACCACCTGCGCCATTGCGCCGGATACGCCGGTGTCGATCTCGTCGAATACGAGGGTCGGCACCCTGCCCACGGCGGTTACGCTCTTCATGGCAAGCATTATCCGCGAAAGCTCGCCGCCTGAGGCGATGCGCGACAAGGGCTTGACCGACTCTCCAAGATTCGGAGAGATGAAAAAGCTCACCCTGTCGGCCCCCTTTTCGTTGAAACGCATCAAGCCGTCCTGATTCTTCTCCGTCTCTATATGCGCTTCAAAGACCGTGCCCTTCATGCCCAACGTGGCCAGTTCGGACTCTATTCTTGACTTGAGTTCCTTTGCCGCGCCTCTTCTCGCCTCAGAGAGCCTTCCTGCCGCTTGAGCAGCCCTTTCCCGTAGACCGGCAATCTCCGTTTCGAGCGCCTTTATCCGCTCCTCCGCGCCGGTCAATCCGGCGCTCTCTTTTTCAATGGACGCCTTGAACGCGATGAGTCCGTGAATGTCCTGACAGGAATACTTCTTTTTGAGCTTTATTATGTTGTCGAGCCTTACGGCCACGGCCTCCATTGCCTCAGGGTCAGCCTCCACGGACTGAGCGTGATCCCTCAGAAAGGCCCCCTCGTCCTCCATCCTAAAGAGGCACTCCTCAAGCACCCCTATGGTCTTCACTATCTGCCCGTCAAAGGCGCTTACCGCCTTCAACTCGCTTATAGCGGCTCCGAGCCGCTCGGTTATCGCGCCGGTCGAGGAATAGATCGTCTGTTCGGAGTTGTCGAGCGCCGTCTTTATCGTCCCGGCGTTTCTGAGCCTTTCGTACTCCTTCTTGAGTTCCTCCTCCTCGCCAGGCCTCAAGGCCGCGTCAATAAGTTCCTTTATCTGGAAGGCAAGGAGAGAGGCCCTTTCGGCCGTGGCCAAAGGGTTGGCCCTGAGCGATTCAAGCTCCCTCTTGACGATCATGAAAGCCTTATGCGCCTCAAGCATCAGAGCCCTCGGCTCCTGAAGACCGGCAAAGCCGTCAAGAATCTCCACGTGCTCATCGAGCCGCGTAAGAGACTGATGTTCGCTCTGTCCGTATATGTCCACAAGGCGCCTCACCACCTCGGTGAGCGTAACGAGCGTGGCAAGGGAACCGTTCACGTAAATCTTATTTCTGCCCGCCCGCTGCACCACCCTCTTTACGATAAGCTCCTTCGCGTGGGGTATTCCTGCCTCGTTCAGCACGGCCTCGATGCCCCTTGCGCCCGATACGTCGAAGGACGCCTCAACGATGGCCTCGTCGGCGGAGCTTCTGATAATCTCATTGGTAGCCCTGTCGCCGAGGATAAGGGCAAGGGCGTCTATGATGATGCTCTTGCCCGCCCCTGTCTCGCCTGAAAAAACGTTAAGACCGGGACCGAAGGAGATGCTCAGGCCGTCTATGATGGCGAAGTCTTTTATCCTAAGTTCAATAAGCATTATGATTATCTGCCGGACTTGCCCGGCTCCCACAAAAATCTTTCCCTCAATATGTCGAAATATCCCTTGCCGTCGTTCTTTATAAGATACACGCTCTCGTCGGCGCGCCTTACCATTATACGCGCGCCTATGGAAAGCGGCAGATCAACCTGTCCGTCAAGCACGAGTTGAACATCGCTGTTGCCCTGCATTACGGTAACGTCAACGGTCATCCAGTCCGGTATTACGACCGGCCTGTTGGTAAGGTTAAAAGGGCAGATGGGGTTGACGATGATAGAATGAATCGTTGGGTAGAGTATAGGCCCTGAGGCCGAGAGGGAGTAGGCGGTCGAACCCGTAGGCGTCGCTATGATGAGGCCGTCGGCGCGGTAGGTGGTGATGTACTCCTTGTTTATGCGCGTCTCCAAGCGCGATAACCGAGCGCCCGCAGACTTTATGACGACGTCGTTCAAGACCTTATGCCGCGAGTTCACCCCGCCGTCGGCCTCAAGCTCAACGGCAAGCATCATGCGCTCTTCGACCGCATAGTCGTCGTTGAGAACACGCTCGAGGAGCGGATACGCCTCCTTCATGGCAATGGCCGTTAAAAACCCGAGACCGCCGAGGTTGACGCCGACTATGGGAACCTTCCTGCCGGCGATGAGGCGCGCCGCGGCAAGCATGGTGCCGTCGCCTCCAAGAACTATCATGGCCTCGATTGCATCCGGCAGGTCGTCAAACGAAAGAGCCTCAGCCGCGCTTATCCTGTCCGCTAGGTACGGCGGTATGAAGACCTCTTTCCCCTTGCCCTTGATCCATACAGCCGCCTCGCGCCCAAAGGCAACGGCCTCGGCGGACGACGACTTTACCATGAGACCTATGCGCTTCATGTCGCGCTCCCGTGAAAAGATAGGCTGTAGGAAGAAATTATACGTGGCTAACAGTCTACAGCCTAACAGTCTACAGCCGGCAGTCCTACGGCTCTATCACGACCTTGAGCGAATCAGCGGCCTTAGCAACAAGACTAAAGCCCTTTGCCGTCTCGGCAAGCGGCAGACGGTGTGAAACCATGTCGCTGACCTTTACCCTGCCGGAAGCGATAAGGTCTATTGCGAGCATTGTATCATAAGGCGGCGAGGCATAAGAGTTGACAATGGTGATATTGTCCTTCCACAGATCGAAAAGCGGCATCGGATAGGTCTCGCCCGGCGCCTTCGGCGCAAAGAACATCACGGCCCCGGCGCGCTCGACCGAGGCCAATCCCTGCGCTATGGCCGAGTCCGCGGAGGCGCATATCACAACTATGTCAGCTCCCCTGCCAAGGCCGCTCCTTATCTTTTGAACCGCGTCCTTATCCGCCTTCACTGCGACGTCGGCCCCGGAGGCAAGCGCGGCCTCAATCCTGAAGTCGCTTATGTCCGTGGCCGCTATCCTGCCGGCCCCAAGCGCCCTTGCGACTTTTATGTGCAACAGCCCGGACATGCCGCTGCCTATCACGAGCACGGTCTTTCCAGGCTCCATTCCGCAGGCGCGAAGCCCCCTTATGACGCATCCCAAAGGCTCTGAAAAACTGCCCTCGACGAAACTAACGCTCTCAGGCAGGTGAAATACGCCCCTGTCAACGTTAATGGCCGGAACCCTGACGTACTCGCAAAACCCGCCGGGGTCGAAGTTGGTTGCGCGCAGCGTGTCGCACACCGAGTGGTTGCCTGACAAACAATGCCTGCATGTGTTGCACGGCACATGATGCGCCGCCGTTACCCTGTCGCCGTTCTTGAAGCGTACAACCCCTGCGCCGACCTCGACAACGGTTCCGGCTATCTCATGGCCGAGTATGATCGGCGCTTTCTTTATGCGATACCACTCCATCACATCGCTTCCGCATATCCCGGAAGCCGCTATCTTGACGAGTATCTCGCCGTCGCCTATTTTTGGCGTAGGCACATCCTGTATGCGGACGTCGCTATTGTTGTAATATACCGCGGCCTTCAAGCGAACACCGTCTCCTTTTCACGCGACAACGTATCAAACATGTCGTAAGCCTCTTTAAGCGGCAGATTGTTATGCACTATCTCGCGCACCGTGCGTATCATGGCAACCGGATGAGTAGACTGGAATATGTTGCGTCCCATGTCAACGCCGATTGCGCCGTGACTCACCGCGTCGAAGGAGAGCTTCAAGGCGTCTTTCTCAGGTATCTTCTTACCGCCCGCGATCACAACCGGCACGGGGCAGTTCTTCACGACCTTCTCGAAGTCGTCGCAATAGTAGGTCTTTACGTAGTGCGCGCCAAGCTCTGCCGCTATCCTGCACGCAAGCCCAAGATACCTTGCGTCCCGCGCCATCTCCTTGCCGACTGCGGTTACGGCAAGCACAGGTACGCCATGCTCCTCGCCCTCGTTGACAAGCTCCGCAAGGGCAAGGAGCGTCTTTCTCTCAAGCTCCGACCCGACGAATATGGAAAGCGCGATGCCGGCCACGTTAAGCCTCAAGGCGTCCTTCATGGATACGGTCGTGCCTTCATCGGCAAGGTTTCCCAGTATGCTCGTCCCGCCGCTCACCCTCAAGACTATCGGGATGTCGGTGGCCGGATTGACGCACGCCCTTAAAACGCCCCTCGTGAGCATCAACGTGTCGGCGTAAGGCAACAGCGGCGCTATGGTCTTTCCCGGCTCCTGCAGTCCGGTAGTAGGCCCAAGGAAATACCCGTGGTCAACGGCAAGCATCACGGTCCTGCCGGTTTCAGGCCGTATTATCTTCGACAGACGATTCTTCATGCCCCAATCCATAAAAATCCTCCTTATCTATGTTTAATTTATACGTCTTACCCCGGCAGCGAAGCTTACCACGCGAGCGAGCGCGGCAACGGTCTTTCCCGATACAGGATGAACGAACTCCGGCGCTATCTCCTCAAGCGGCACAAGCACAAATGCGCGTTCATGGACAAACGGATGCGGTATCACCAATTCCGTGCCATTATACACGAGGCCGCCGTAAAAGATAATGTCAAGGTCGATAATCCTCTCGCCCCAGCGCCTTGTTATCCGCCTGCCCATCGTTGATTCGATTGATTTGAGAAACTCAAGAAGCGCATCGGGCTCCAAAGCCGTTGACATCTCGACGACGGAATTTATAAACTTCTCTTGGTCAATCAACCCCCACGGCTCGGTTTCGTAAAGCGAGCTGCGCTTGACGACCCTTGCCTTTCGGACATTCGCTCCGAGCAACTCGACGGCCTTCAGGCAGTTAGCCTCCCTGTCGCCTGCGTTGGAGCCTATTGAGATGAATACGCGCATTAAGACCGTGAACCGTGAACCGTGAACCGTGAAGGCCATAAACCGTATAAAAGAAGAATCCTTACACGGTAACGGACAACGGTCACGCATCACGGCCCTTCAGAACTCCAACTCCAACGCCTTTAGCCGCTTCTTCATCTCCTCTATAACCCTGAACTCGTCGTCCTTGCCCTTTGCGGCGAAGGTGGCGGAAAAACGGAGGTATGCGCCCACGTCGTCCCACGGCACGGACGATATGTGCGCCTCCTTTATCAGAAACTCGGAGACGTCCTCGGCTGAGTTGAACTTGACGTTGCCCTTTGCCCCCTTGGGTGCCTTTGCGTACATATAAAAAGAGCCTTTGGGCACTGACGCCGAAAATCTGCATTCGCTCAAGGCCTCGGCCATGAGCACGAGCCTTCTTTTGTACTTTGCCGCTATCTTTTCCGTTATATCGGGATTATCCAGCGCGTACACGCCCGCCTTCTGGATGGCGATGAACTGGCCGGAGTCGCAGTTGTCCTTGACATGCCCGAATGCGCCCACCACCTTCTCATTGCCAACGACAAAGGCAAGGCGCCAGCCGGTCATGTTGAACGCCTTTGAGAACGAATGTATCTCTATGCCGACCTCCTTTGCGCCGTCAACGGACAGGAAGCTAAGCGGCGCGGAATCGAAGGAGAGCGCCGCATAAGCCGCGTCATGCACGACCAGCAGCTCATGGGTGTGCGCGAACTCGACGGTCTCCTTGAAAAACTCGGTCGTCGCCGACGCGCCCGTGGGATTATTGGGATAGTTGATGTACAGGAGCTTGGCATTCTTGAGGTCAACAGCCTTTATAGCCTTGTAGTCCGGCAAGAATCCCCTCTCCTCGACCAGCGGCAGTTTAACGACGCGCCCGCCGTTCCACTCGGTATGCGTTCCGATTATCGGATACCCCGGCACCGTCATAAGCGTTACGTCCCCCGCGTTTATAAACGCGTCCGGCAGCATGGCAAGCGCCGGCTTAGAACCGATGGAGTGTATGACCTCCTTTGCCGGGTCAATGCCTGTTACGCCGTAGACCTTTTCAAGATAGCGGGCCGCGGCCTCCTTCAACTCCATTATGCCGTTGTCGGCATACCCGCGGTTCTCCGGCTTTGCGCTCTCATGTTTCAGAGCCTCGACGACAATGGGAAACGCCATCTCATCCGGCTCGCCCACGCCGAAGTCAAGAAGCTCCATGGCCGGATTGTTCTTCTTGGCCTCGGCCTTTGCCCTCTTGATCTTCTCAAACTTGTATATCTTTGTATCCTTGCCAAAGCCCTTGCCGCCGATCCGCTCGGCAAAGAGCATCTGAATGTAGTCCATTAAAACTCTGCCTCCTGTTTATTGGCGCTCGCAACTACGATTGACGCAACGCCGCAACCCGATTGACAAGCGCCCCTATCCCGGCGATGCTTACCTCCACCTCGTCGCCCGGCTTTAACTTTCCCACGCCCGACGGCGTGCCCGTCGCTATACAGTCACCGGGCAATAGCGTCATTACGCGGGATACGAAACTTACCAGTTGAAACACGTTGAATATCATGTCCGCCGTTGACGTATCCTGCTTCAATTCACAGTTCAAGCGCGTCTGAATCCTTACGTCGAGAGGATTAAACTCCGTCTCGATCCACGGGCCTATCGGCGCAAAGGTGTCAAAGCCCTTTGCGCGGGTATACTGCACGTCCTTGCCCTGCAGATCCCTTGCCGTTACGTCGTTGAAGCAACTATAGCCCAGAATATGCCCAACGGCCTCCTCAACAGGAACGTCCTTTGCCCTTGAGCCTATTACTATTGCAAGCTCTCCCTCGTAGTCGACTCGCCGCGACATGTGGGCAGGGTAGATTATCTCCTCCCCCGGCCCTATCACGGCGGTAGAGGGCTTCATGAAAAGCATCGGCTCCTCGGGGAGAGGCTTATTAAACTCGGCCGCATGCGCCCTGTAGTTCAAGCCTATCGCGACTATCTTAGACGGGACGCAAGGGGCAAGAAGTTTAACATCACAGAGCCGGTATACGCCAGTTTTTTTTATCGCATGAGCGCCTGACACAAACGGAGAGGTTTCAAGCGCATATACCAGATCGCCTTCCACCATGCCCCATGAAACAACGTCGCCGATTGAAAACCTGCAAAGCCTCACCTTCCGCGCCCCTTGCCCGCGCCTTTGTCCATCATGGCCTTTATCTTGAGCCTCAGCGCGTTTATCTTTATAAACCCTTCGGCGTCCTTCTGGTCATAAACCGTATCCTCCTCAAAGGTGGCGAAGTCCGGGTGATAGAGCGACTTATCCGCCTTCCTGCCGACAACGGTCGCGCTTCCTTTATATAGCTTCATGCGCGCAACGCCGGTTACACCAACCGTCGCCTCGTCCACGAGGCGTTGCATGACCAGCCTCTCAGGCGAGTACCAGTAGCCGTTGTATATAAGCTCCGAATATCGCGGTGTTATGGAGTCTCTAAGGTGCATGACCTCCCTGTCCATGGTAAGCGACTCGACCGCCCTGCGCGCGCCGTGCAGTATGGTCCCGCCCGGGGTCTCGTACACGCCCCTCGACTTTATGCCCACGTACCTGCTCTCAACCATGTCCACTCTGCCGATGCCGTGCGCCCCGCCGATCTCATTCAAAAGCGCAAGGAGCTTTGCCGGAGAGAGCCGCTTTCCGTCAATCGACACAGGGTTGCCGTCCTCAAAGCCTATCTCCACGTAAACTGGTTTTGCGGGCGCCTTCTCAGGGGAGCACGTAATAACATACATATCCGCAGGCGGCTCGGCCCACGGGTCTTCAAGTATGCCGCCCTCGAAACTGATGTGAAAAAGATTCCTGTCGGAGCTATAAGGCTTTGCCTTGGTAACCGGCACGGGTATGCCGTGAGTCGCCGCGTAACGCACGAGGTCGGCCCTGCCCTTCATGTCCCACTCGCGCCACGGGGCAATGACCCTTATATGAGGGTCAATGGAGTAGCAGGTCAGCTCGAACCGCACCTGATCGTTTCCCTTGCCGGTTGCGCCGTGGGAGACCGCGTCGGCCTTGACCGCCATTGCCACGTCCATCTGAGCCTTTGCGATGAGCGGCCTTGCGATGGACGTGCCTAGGAGATATGCGCCCTCGTAAACCGAGGCCGCCCTCAACATGGGAAATACGAAGTCCTTTACGAACTCCTCACGGAGGTCTTTTATGAATATCTTTTTAGCGCCGGTCTTTATCGCCTTTTCTTTAAGCCCGGCAAGCTCCGCGCCCTGACCGATGTCCGCTGAAAAGGCGATGACCTCGCAGTTGTAGCGCTCTATGAGCCACTTGATTATGACCGATGTGTCAAGCCCGCCCGAATAGGCAAGCACCACCCTCTTTACCGGGTTGTTCATCATTGCCGCTCATCCCCCTTCGTCAACAAAAATTCCAATACCGCCTTCTGCGCGTGCAAACGGTTCTCCGCCTGATCCCACACAACGGATTGACGCCCTTCCATCACCTCTTCGGTAATCTCCTCGCCCCTGTGCGCCGGAAGGCAGTGAAGGACTATCGCGTCTTTGGCGGCTATCTTCAACACGGCCTCGTTTATCTGATAGCCGGCAAATGCCTTGCGCCTTTCGGTAGACTCGGCCTCCTGCCCCATGGAAGCCCATACGTCGGTATTCAGCGCCTGAGCGTCTTTGGCCGCCTCGACAGCATCATCGCACATCCGTATCTTGGCGCCCGGCCTTGATGCGGCCTCCTTAAAAAAAGCCTCGTCAGGCCGATACCCTTCAGGACAGGCCAGCCTTAATTCAAAGCCGAGAATGGAAGCGGCTTCTATCCATGAATTGGCCATGTTGTTGCCATCGCCGATCCAGCAAACGCTCATGCCATCGTATCCGCCCTTTTTCTCGATGATCGTCATCAGGTCCGCAAGCACCTGACACGGATGATGCGAATCGGTAAGACCGTTGATTACAGGTATATCCGAGTACCTTGCAAACTCGGCGACTATGGAATGGGCAAATGTCCTTATAACCACCGCGTCAAGGTAGCGGCTCATAACGCGGGCCGTGTCCTTGATCGGCTCGCCCCTGCCCATCTGCGAATCCTTCGGGCTGATGAAGATAGAGTAGCCTCCAAGCTGACTCATCCCCGCCTCAAAGGACAGCCGCGTACGGGTTGACGCCTTCTCAAACACGAGCCCAAGGGTCTTGCCGATGAGCGGCCTATACGGGATGCCTCTCTTTTGCCTCGCCTTGAGATGAACCGCCCTTTTAAGAAGGGCGTCCAACTCATCCTTTGTCAGGTCCGATAATCTGAGAAAGTGCCTTGTCATGTTAGATTCAACCGTCCTCCTTACGCCTTTTGCACCGCCCCAAGCACCGTGCGCAATATTGCGATCATCTCGTCAATCTCGTCCTTCGTAACGGTAAGGGCGGGAATGAAACGGAGCACCTTGTCGCCTACGCAGTTCAAGAGAAGCCCTCTCGCCAAGCTCTCCCTTACTATGTCCGTGCCCTTTATCCCATCGGCAAGCTCCACGCCGATTAAAAGCCCCTTGCCGCGCACCTCGATTATGAAAGGATAGTCCTTCTTGAGCGCGTTAAGTTTCTCAACCAGATAGTCGCCTGACTTAACGCAGTTCTCCAGCGCGCCTTTGTTGATAACGACGTTGAGCGTTGCCAGACCGGCCGCGGTTGCAAGCGGGTTGCCGCCGAATGTCGAGGCATGGGTCCCGGGGGTAAACGCCTTTGCAACGGCGTCGGCAGCTATCATCGCGCCTATGGCGACGCCGCCGGCCAGCCCCTTGGCAAGGGTCATTATATCGGGGGTTGCGCCCCAGTGCTCATGGGCAAAGAGTTTTCCGGTCCTGCCGACGCCTGACTGCACCTCGTCGAAAACGAGAAGTATGCCGGATGAGTCGCACACGGCGCGAAGTTCCTTGAGGTACGCCTCATGCGGCACGTTGACTCCGCCCTCGCCCTGTATCGGCTCGACCATCACGGCGGCCGTTGAATCGTTAATGGCAGACTTTACGGCCTTTATGTCGTTGAACGGCACATAAGTGAACTTTTCAAGGAGAGGGGCAAACCCCTCCTGAAACTTCTTTTGCCCTGTCGCGGCCAGAGCGCCGAAGGTGCGTCCATGAAAGGACTTCTCCATCGTTATTATCTGAAACCTTTTGGAACCTTTCAGGCTAAAATACTTTCTCACGAGCTTCATGGCCGCCTCGTTGGCCTCAGCCCCTGAGTTGCAGAAAAAGACCTTGTCCCCGAACGAATTGTCGGTCAGGAGCTTTGCAAGACGCGCCTGCGGCTCTATGTGATAAAGGTTCGATATGTGCAAGAGAGTACCGGCCTGCTCCCTGATTGCCTCGACCACGTCTGGATGACAGTGCCCGAGGTTGCAGACCGCAAGACCGGATGTGAAATCAAGATACTCTCTTCCGTCAGCGTCCTTAACCCTCCTGCCGTCCCCGCTTACGATCGCAACCGGAAAGCGGCCGTAGGTGTTCATTACGTGGCTGGAGGTAAGCTCCATTATCTCTTTGTTGCTCAATTCGGATGTCCTTTCAGATGTTTTCGGTTGCTTTAATGAGCCGCGCCCCTTTTAAGCCCTATGGCCGTGCCGACCCCCTCATCGGTAAAGACCTCGAGGAGCACGGCGTGTTCGACCCTGCCGTCAATGATATGCGCCGTGGTTACGCCTCCGGCCACTGCCTCCATGCAACAGTTGAGCTTTGGGATCATGCCGCCGACGGCAACCTTTTTCGTTATCAGGGAGCGCGCCTCGGACAGGCTCAACGACGAGATGAGCTTCTTGTTCTTGTCCATGACGCCCGCTACGTCCGTAAGGAGTATCAGTTTTTCCGCCTTCAAGGCCGATGCGATCCTTCCGGCCACGGTATCGGCGTTGATGTTGTAGCTCTCGCCGTCATCCCCGGCGCCCACCGGCGCGATGACCGGTATGAAGTTGTTGGCCTCGAGCGTCCTTATGACGGACGGATTTATGGCCGCGATATCTCCGGCAAAACCCATGTCCTCGCCCTTAATGGCGATCTTTTTTGCGGTTATCAGGCCGCCGTCCTTGCCGCCGATGCCCACGGCCTTGCCGCCGTAGTGGTTTATGAGTCCGACTATCTCCTTGTTTATCTTGCCGACCAGCACCATCTCGACCACGTCCATGGTCTCGTCGTCGGTTACGCGAATGCCCTTTACGAACCTCGACTCCTTGCCAAGGCGGGCAAGGAGAGAGCCTATCTGCGGCCCGCCCCCGTGCACGATGACAGGGTTGATGCCGACGTACTTCATCAGCACCATGTCGCGGGCAAAGCTCTTTTTGAGCCCCTCCTCGACCATCGCGTTGCCGCCGTACTTGATGACGATGGTCTTGTCGTTGAACTTCCTGATGTAAGGCAACGACTCGAAGAGCGTTCTTATCTTCTCTATGTTTTTTTGCATGTTTGCCGTCCCCCGCTCCATCTGATAAAAAAAGAAACGCCACGGGGTGTCCATCTATGGACGCTGCATCGCCGTGGGTTTCCGTTTCGGATGTTTATGCCCTGCTGTTACTTAATCCCTTTGAGCGTAAGCCTTGCCTCCTCCGCGCCCTTATGCTTGTCGTTGAGCTTCAATGACCGCGTCAATTCTTCCTTTGCAAGACGCATGTCGCCCTTCTTGAAGTAGGCCATGCCGAGGTGATAGCGGATCATGGCGTCGTCAGGCTGTTTTTCGGCGGCCTCTTTGATGTGCGTAACGGCCTTCAGGTACGTCTGCTTTTTATAGTATATCCAGCCTAACGTATCCGATATTCCCGCGTTGTCAGGGAGTTCTCCCTTTGCGGTTTCGGCAAGCGAGAGCGCCACGTCGATATTGCCGTTGCCTTCGGCGTACAGCCACGCAAGGTTATTAGCCGCAGGCGCGAACTTAGGGTTTATCTCCAGCGCCTTCTTGTAATTCTTAATAGCCTCGTCCGTCTTGCCTTGCTTTTCATATATGAGTCCGAGAAGCATGTACGGAGGCAGATGATCCGGCCTCTTGACGGACGCCTCGGCGTAGTGCTTCGCGGCCTTGTCGAGATCGCCTTTCTGGGCGTAGACGTTGCCGAGGTCTATATAGGCGTCTATGAAGTCGGCCTTTGTTTCAATCGCCTTCAAGAGCGCATCCTCGGCGCTCTTGAAGTCCTTCAGGTACAGGTACGTCCTCGCAAGGATATGCTGGAAGACGGGATTTTTGGGCGAGACGGCGATCTGCGCCTTTATCCTCTCGACGGCCTTGTTGTTTTCCTTGTTGGACAGGTGTATCGCCGCTATCATGCCGAGCACGTCGGCGATATCGGGGTTGAGGGAAAGCGCCTTTTCAAACTGCTCAAGCGATGCCCTGTTGTTCTTTTGCAATTGATACAACAGACCGAGTTTTGCGTACCCCCTCGGGTCCTTCGGCATAGCGACGATGAATTTTTCAAAATGCCCGCGCGCCTCAGCGGTCTTCGACTGTTTAAGGAGGATGTCTCCCGCAAGGAGGTTTGCGGCCGGATTCCCCGGATTTTTTGCCAGCACCTTCCCTGCCTCTTCCAGCGCCAATTTATAATCCCCTGACGCCGCGTGGATGGATGCAATGGCCAGGCGAGCGCCGGAGGCGGCCGGGTTCAACTTCAACGCCTCGGCATACTCCGACTTTGCGGCCTGACTATTTCCAACCGCCTGATACGCGGCGCCAAGGAAGTAGTGAGACTCGGCGGCGCGCGGCTCTTCCTTGATGGAAGCGCTCAGGTTTTCGGCCGCCTCCTTCGGCTTGTTGGCCGTAAGGAGCAGCCTGCCGTTAAGGTAGAGCGCATAAGCGTCCTTGGGGTGTTTCTTTAAGATGGCGGCTATGCGCTCCTCCGCCTCCTTTGTTTTGTTCAACTCAAGGAACAGATTGGCAAGACTTTTCTCGATTGGCAGCGTCTCGGATGCCTTTTCCAATCCCTTTTTAAGGGTCGCTTCCGCGTCCGACACCCTGTTGGTCGCCGCATAGAACTCGGAGAGCATCAGGTACGCGGCCGGGGCGGCCGGCTTGAGTTCGATTAAAGAGAGGAAGGTCTTGTCGGCATCGGTCATTTTCCGCACCGCTATGTAAAAATTGGCAAGGGCCGCGAGCGCGTCCGGATTTTTCGGGTTCATCTCAACGGCCTTTTTCATCTCCGCTTCGGCCTCGGTCTTGTTGCCGCTGCTGAGGTACAGATTCGCAAGCGCAAGACGCGGCTCGATGGCATCGGGCTTGACGCCGAGCGCCTTCCTATAATGCTTCTTGGCCGACTCGACATCCTTGCCGGCAAGATAAATGGCCGCGGCGGCCATATAGTGCGTAGGTTCGGTGGGGCCTGACTTGAGAATATCCTCTATCATCGATATGGCTTCCCGCGTCTTACCCTTACCGGCTAAGGCCGAAGCAAATAAAACCTTGCCTTCGACGTTCTCCTTTTCCTTATTAACGACAAGTTCGGCCTTTTCCTTCGCCTTATCATACTCCTGCGACAACAGATATAGTTGACCGATCTTGAGTTGCGCGTCAATCAGGCCGGGATTTAAGTCAACCGCCGTTGAAAACTCGCGGAAGGCAAGTTGAAGGTTCGTGACGTTGCCGAGCTTCAGGTACGCAAGCCCGAGCTTATAGTGAGCCTCGGCGCTTTTCGGGTTTATCTGCACGGCATTCTTGAACTCTATGGCCGCTTCCCTATATTGAGACTGGGCGATGTACTCATCCCCTTTTTTAATGTGGCCTGCAAGTTTTTTCTCGGGGCTTGCACCGCAAGCAACGACAAAAAACGTTATACACACTATAACAAGTATATTTTTGAGAACTGTCATGAACTCCTCCACGCGCTCGTCGTTTTCATCAATAATCAGACAATTTTTGATTATATTGAAGCTATGCAGGCATGTCAATCAATTAAAAGATGGTTAGTCTGAATGGGTTTAGGCTGAAGGCTGAAAAGACCGATCACCGTGAGTTGCCTCGCCTTCGGCTGCGGCAACTCCCCCGGTCGACCCTTCGGGTTCTCATCCCTTGCATTTCGGAAGATTCTATCTTTCTTGGTGATCCTATCGGGATTCGAACCCGAGTTTTGGCCTTGAGAGGGCCACGTCCTAGGCCTCTAGACGATAGGACCGACAATGCAAGACAGATACAATACCCGAATCCTGTGTGCTTGTCAAATAAAACCTGCCTTTTGAAACGGAGGCACGATGTAAACATTCGGCAAAAAACACGACCGAAGTGTCCATTTTTTTTACAAAAAAGCCTTTGTCCAAACTGTTGAAAACCAGCAAGCCGGCACAGGGGCTACGCAAAAGCCTTTAGAATCAACCAGTTACATTGTATGGCCTCTTGTATGCCTATTGTGGCATAGGTCTTGCATTTATTTTATGTAAGTGCCGTAAACTAACTGTACAGTGCAAAAAATGAAAAAACAACTTGAAACCACGACAATCTTCCTGCTCGCATTCGTTGCGTTTGCATTAGCGGCGTTCATACCGGCTCAGGTTCAGGCACTCCCTACCTTGCAGCTTGACATAGCAAATGGAGTGTACGACCCTGTGAGCAAGACGATCGTTTCGTCCGCCGACAAATTTACGTTGTATGCATTCCTATTGCCTGGAAAAACTCAGGCGCCGGTAACCGGCGCATACTATATCTCCGCGGCGCTCGTTGCTACGAATGGCAAGACAATAGGGGCAGGCAACTTCGGCAGCTTCTCCTTCAACGGCGTTCAAAAGAACGTTACCAACGATATGGTCTTTGGGACGCCGCCGCTTGAGGCCAATCTGGCATTTGACCCAGGCGATCTTTCCAAACACGGCATATACCCGACGTACTTCAACGAGTTTTCATTCAAGTTCAACTCCAACAACGAAACGGCTCAATACAACACGCAAGACAGGGCCAAGGCAGGTACGCCGATCAACATCGCGCCGAATCCTAACAACGGCAACATGTATTACGCGGCGTTTTCGGTGGATACGACGCTTCTCGCGCCCGGCTATGCCATACATTTCGACCTGTACAACGAGAAGGTCAGACGCGGGGATACCGATGTAAATCTCTTTGCTCCCTTCTCGCACGACGCTCAGTCAAGGGCAAAGGTGCCGGAGCCTGCCACGGCGCTGTTGATTGGCGCCGGATTTGCCGGTCTGTGGCTACATGGCAAAAAACAGAAGGGCACCTCTAAAAATTAGAGATTTTTTCCGCAATCAAGGAATGGCGAAAATAAAAAGTGGAGCATATATGTGAATATGTGAGCATTTTTATTTTAGCCATGACACAGAGCCCGGAAAAAAGATCAATTTTTAGAGGTGGCCATAAAATAAGCGCTTGATTTTTAAGAAATCTGCCGCTATAATGCCCAAAAAGCATGTAGGTTGAAAATCCCGTACTAATAAGGTGAACGGATTAACGAATGAACACCAATATCTGCCCAAGATGTTTGGACAAATTTTACACCGCCGTTACAGGAGTAGACCTTACCTGCCCGTTTTGCGGATTCATTCTCAAGTATGCGGATGTCAAAAGGCGTTGCGAGATGCGCTCCTCCATTGAAAGGGGATGTCTCCTTTCAAAAGGCGAGACCATCGTGAGCGCCAAAACCTTCGACATCTCAAGCAAAGGCGTAGGCATCACCTCAAACGGCATACTGCCGTTCGTTACCGACGAAGTGATGAACGTCATCGTCAAGGAGTTTGACATAGACTCCACGGCCCGCATCGTCTGGGTACAAAAGTTTGAAAGCGCCATTTACAAGGCTGGGCTGAAGTTTTGTTAGCTGACGGCAGTGAAGGCGCGTAAGCTGTAGCGGCTGTTGGCCGGGTCAACACCTTAGTAGCCCTACCCGCGAAAAACATCCTGCTGGAAATACCTCGCCGGATTTGTTAGTATCACCTCTCCCCGCTTAAAACGCGCGGGGACATGTCTTAATTCACGTGAGTCCTGACAGAAAAAAAAGTATAGGCATTGCCCTCGATCTCGGCACGACCACCGTTGTCTGCGCGGCAATGACCCTGAACGACCGCGAAGTCATCGGCAGACAGGCGCGTCCAAATCCGCAATCGGCATGGGGCGCGGACGTAGTGGCAAGGATGAGCGCGCTGAAGGCCGACGCTGAACTACTTCCGGCAATGTCGGAACTGACTGTCGGCGTCTGCAACGAAATGATACGCTCATTTGCATCGCCGGCCGAAATGGATGAGATTGTCGTTGCCGGTAATCCTGTAATGCAGGCGATCCTTCTGAGGGTGTCCCCTCTTTCCCTTGCCCTGCCGCCGTACAGGCCGCCGTTCAAGGAAGCGCAGAGGGTACAAGCCGATAGATTCGGCTTCGACACGCGGACCGGCGCGGGGTTGTACGTCTTCCCGCAGATAGGCGGTTTCGTGGGCGGGGACGCCGTGGCGGTCGCTTTATCGCTCAACATGGGCAAGCGCCATAATGCCGATAACGCGGTCATTGCTATTGACATCGGCACGAACAGCGAGGTAATCCTCTCCGCTGGAGAAAAGCTGTTCGCGGCAAGCGCGCCTGCAGGCCCGGCATTCGAGGCGGCGGGGGCAAGATGCGGCATGATTGCTCAGGCCGGCGCCATGCAGGGCGTGAGCATCACGGGCGACAGGGTAACGCTTGATGTAATAGGCAACGTAGCGCCGAAAGGCATCTGCGGCTCCGGCCTTGTAGACGCGGTTGCCGCGTTGCTTGACAGAGGGGTCATCGCCCCTTCAGGCAGGATAAAAGACAAAGACGAGATACCGGACAACCTTTCAGGCAGAATAAAAAAGGACGGGGAGGCCAACGCATTCGTGCTCCACCGGGGAGCTTCAGGCGACATCTGTCTTTTTCAGGAGGACATACGCGCCCTTCAAAACGCGAAGGCCGCCATACGCGCAAGCATATCCATGCTCATGCTCAAAGCGAAGATAAGCCCTGGCCGCGTCGAGAAGATATATATATCCGGGGCCTTTGGATCCAATCTGAAGAGCGCGTCTTTATCAAGACTGGGCATCATTGATCCCCTCTGGCGCGATATCGTCTCTCCAGTCGGAGACGCGGCGCTTGACGGCGCAATGATGGCGCTTGGGTCCGACCCTGCCAAGAAAGAGGCCGAGCGGATAGCGGAAGACGCGAAGTTCGTAGCGTTATCCGGAAGCGCGCAGTTCGAGCGGGAGTTCATAAGCAATATGACGTTTTAGAGAAACACTGGAAGATATGAAAAAAGCGATCCGCATATTAAATGAGCTTGTCGAAAAAGGCGTTGTCGAGCAATACGCCCTTGGCGGCGCCGTGGCGGTTTTATTCTATACGGAAACGCTCAACACCAAGGACGTGGATGTATTCGTAACCACGCACGTTACAAAATCTAAAACCGGCATCGTACATCTCGGCTCCATATACGAGCATCTGAAAAAAGCCGGTTACAAAATGGACGGCCAATACTTCATCGTAGACGGCGTCCCCGTTGACTTCATAGCGGCTTATGACGACCTAACCATGGAGGCCGTGGATAACGCGGCGGATAAATTGTACGGCGGGATAAAGGTCAGGGTTTTCAGACCGGAGCATCTCATGGCCATAGCCTTGCAAACCGGAAGGCCGCAGGACTTAAGAAAGATAGATTTGCTGAAGACGCAAACCGCGCTCGACGAAAAATTTTTAATGGCCACATTGAAGCGCCACGGCTTGGTTGAAAAATGGAGAAGATATGCCGACGGATAAAAAAAGGCTTTTCAAGGAAGCCCTGAAACACAACCGCGCAATATTTGCCTCAAAGGAAAAGATGCGCCTGATATGGGCGAAAAAGCCGGTGGAGGAAAAGATTGCCGAGCTTATAAAACTGCAAGAGGCAACGGCCGTCCTTCATCCCGAGTTGAGGAGCTTAATCCCGTGGAGGTTGAAAAAACGATGAAGAAGATACACAGGGCGATAATAAGCGTAACAGACAAGACCGGCGTCGTGGAGCTGGCAAAGGAGCTTCACGCGGCCGGGGTGGAGATAATATCAACAGGGGGAACGGCCGATCTTCTCAAGAGGTCGGGCGTTGCCGTAATCCCCATATCGTCCTACACCGGCTTTCCAGAGATGCTTGACGGAAGGCTCAAAACGCTCCACCCCAAGATACACGGCGGCATCCTCGGACGCCGCGCCGACGAGGCGCATCTCAAGGACATGCGGACGCACGGGATACTGCCCATTGACATGGTGGTCGTGAACCTTTACGCCTTCGAGCAGACAATCGCCAAGGGGGCAGGCTTTGCCGAGGCCGTGGAAAACATTGACATCGGCGGGCCGACCATGATCCGCGCCGCGGCAAAGAACCACGAGGACGTGGCCGTGGTGGTTGACCCTGCGGACTATCAAAAGATACTCTCAGAGATGAAGGCAAAGAAGGGGATGCTCTCGCTCAAGACGCGCCTTTCCCTTGCGAAAAAATGCTTTCAGCTCACGGCGCGCTACGACGCCGCGATATCCAACTACCTCGGCGGCTTGCCGGACTCGGCGGAGGACGCGCCCAAGACCTTCCCTGACACCTATACCGTCCAGCTCGAGAAGGTGCAGGACTTGAGATACGGAGAGAACCCGCACCAGAGCGGGGCATTCTATAAACCTCATTCAAACGGCGACGACGCGGACGCCGGCTTTACGCAGTTGCAGGGCAAAGAGCTTTCCTACAACAACATCCTCGACATGAGCGCGGCAATGAATCTCGTCGGCGACTTTCATGAAAAGGCCGCAGTCATCATAAAACACAACAACCCGTGCGGCGTGGCGCTGTCGAAGACAGGGTTGCTTGACGCTTACGCCTTGGCTTATGCGTGCGACAAGACCTCGGCCTTCGGCGGCATAGTCGCTTTCAACGGCAAGGTGGACTCAACGCTCGCTCAGACGCTGAACGGAATATTCCTCGAGGCAATCATAGCCCCTGCCTTCGACGCTGCCGCGCTTTCAACCTTCAACGCCAAGAAGAACCTCCGCGTCATAGAAGCGCCATCGCTGGGCAAGCGCATGCCGCAAAATCGTTTCATCTACGACATAAAAAACGCGCTCTCAGGCGTACTCCTCCAGAGCCATGACGTTGAAAGCGCGAAGGAGTTGAAGACCGTGACGAAAAGGGCGCCTGATGAAGCCGAGCTTGAAGACCTGCTGTTTGCATGGACGTGCTGCAAACACGTAAAGAGCAACGCCGTCATTTTCGCGCATTGTCAAGCCGCCATAGGCATAGGCGCTGGACAGATGTCGAGGATAGATTCAACGCGCATAGCGGCCATCAAGGCGCAGGAAGCCGGCCTTGAGGTCGAGGGCGCGGTCATGGCCTCCGACGCCTTCTTCCCATTCAGGGACAACGTGGACATGGCGGCAAAGCACGGCCTCAAAGCCATTATCCAGCCCGGCGGCTCCATAAGGGACGAAGAGATCATAAAGGCCGCGGACGAGCACGGCATAGCAATGGTATTTACCGGCATAAGACACTTCAAGCACTAATAAAACATAGGCACAATACCTCATGAAAGTCCTTGTAATAGGAAGCGGCGGCAGGGAACACGCCCTTGTATGGAAGCTCAAGCAAAGTCCCCTCGTCAAGAAGATATATGCGGCGCCGGGCAACCCCGGAACAGCGGCGATTGCCGAGAACGTGCCCATCGACTCGCTCGACGCGGGACGCCTTAAGGATTTTGCGCTCAAGAACAAGATAGACCTTACGATAGTTGGGCCCGAGGCGCCTCTTGCGCTCGGCTTATGCGACCTGTTCAGGACGAACAAGCTTGCCGTCTTCGGCCCGTCGAAAAAGGCCGCCCAGCTTGAGGCGAGCAAGGTCTTTGCAAAATCATTGATGGTCAAGTACGACATCCCGACAGCGGACTACCGCGCGTTTGATGCGCTTGACGAGGCCGTCAGGCACGTCAAACAGGGCAAGCCGCCGTTCGTCATAAAGGCGGACGGTCTTGCAGGCGGCAAAGGCGTCATAATCTGCAAAGAGACGGACGAGGCCGTTGTGGCCCTGAACGCGATGATGAGCGGCGCGGGGCGCGTGCTCATAGAGGAGTTTCTTGAGGGCGAGGAGGCTTCATTCCTCGCCATAACCGACGGCAGGGCCATCGCGCCGCTTGCCCCGGCGCAGGATCACAAGACCATCTTCGACGGAGACAAAGGGCCGAACACCGGCGGCATGGGCGCGTACTCTCCGGCGCGGATAGTAACCCCGGCCATCGAAAAGGAGATAATGCAGACCATCATCCGTCCGGTGGTAGACGCCCTGCAGAGCGAATACATCCCGTTTTGCGGCGTAATCTATGCCGGGCTGATGATCGTCAACGGAAGACCGAAAACCCTGGAGTTCAATGCGCGTTTCGGAGACCCTGAAACACAGCCGATATTGATGCGTCTTGATGAAGACCTTGCCGGACTCCTGCTCCTCGCCGCACAGGGAAGGCTCAGAGAGAGGCCGCTCCGCTGGAAAGACAACGCCTCGGCCTGCGTTGTCATGGCATCGGAAGGGTATCCGGGAGAATATACCAAAGGCGCTGAGATAACCGGCATAAAAGAGGCCGAGGCCGAAGAGAACGTAAAGGTCTTTCACGCGGGCACCGCGATGAAGGACGGAAAACTCGTTACGGCCGGCGGCAGGGTGCTCGGCGTAACGGCTCAAGGACATGGTCTACGCGAGGCCGTTGACGCGGCGTACAAGGCGGTGGAAAAGATACACTTCAAAGGCGCGCAGTTCAGGCGCGACATAGGGAAAAAGGGGTTATAGGCGGTTAAGGGTTGAAAGACGGTTCAGAGATAACCATAAACCGTCTTCCAACCGTCTTTAACAGGAGGCCATATGTCTTCAAAACCGGTCGTAGGCATTCTCATGGGGAGCGATTCAGACCTGGCCGTAATGCGGGAGGCGGAGAGCGCGCTCAAGACGCTTGGCGTGCCATGCGAGATGACCATATCGTCGGCGCACAGGACGCCTGAGAGGACCGGCGAGTATGCGAAAACGGCCGTAAAGCGCGGCATAAAGGTCATAATCGCCGGGGCCGGAAGCGCGGCTCATCTTGCAGGGTTCGTTGCCGCGCATACCCCCTTGCCCGTAATCGGCGTGCCCATCGATTCAGGTCCGCTCAAAGGGCTTGACGCCCTTCTTGCAACCGTTCAGATGCCTGGCGGAGTGCCAGTCGCATCGATGGCGCTTGGCAAGGCAGGGGCAAGGAACGCGGGCATCTTCGCGGCCCAGATACTTGCCGTATCGGACAAGGCGCTGGCAAAAAGGCTTGCCTCATATAAAAAGACGCTCGCAAGACAGGTTGAGGAAAAGGCAAGGAAGTTGAAAGACGGTTGAGAAATAACCGTGAACCGTCTTTAACCATGAACCGTGACCGTGAAACCTCTCATAATCACCGGCGAAGACCTCTTTGATTGCATCAAAGAGGTCTTCGCAAGAGGCGGGATAATAGCCTTTCCCACCGAGACCTTTTACGGCCTTTGCGTTGACCCGTTCAATCCAACGGCCATACAAGCCCTGTTCAACCTCAAGGGACGGCCTGAGTTAAACCCTGTTGCGCTCATCGTAAAAGACGCGCCCATGCTTGATACGATCGTCTCCGTGATACCGCCGGTTGCCCGGTCCCTCATGGACCGTTTCTGGCCCGGCCCGCTTACCATCATATTCAAGGCAGGCCCCGGCTTGTCGATGGAACTCACGGCCGGAACAGGCACAATCGGCGCGCGCGTTTCAAGCAACGTCATTTGCCAAAGGCTTGTTGCCTCTTTCTCATCCCCGATCACCGCAACCAGCGCAAACCCGTCCGGTCTCCGAGCCGCAACGACGGCCCAAGAAGTGATCGCTTACTTCAACGGCTCTATTGACGTTGTAATTGACGGCAAGGAAACTCCGGGCGGACACGGCTCGACCGTCGTTGACGTAACCAATAACCGCGTCAAGATCATCCGCGAAGGCGTAATCCCTTCATCGTCCCTGTTCATAAAATAATCCTAAAGGTGCGGCATTACTCCGCCGATAAGATAAATAGCGGCGGAATTACCTTGTTGTAACTCTTATCAACAACACGGCTCAATCAAGTCAACGACTCTTCACAACCAAAGGTGTTAGGGTATGCTGCGCCATGACTCATCAGGGAGGGGGTATTGCCATGAATATTCTAAAGAGCGTGAGCATCAAAAACTTTCTCAGCGTCGTTGTATGGCTTCTTGTAGTGATGCTTGTGATACAATCCGCATTGGACATCAAAAGACTCGTATACAACAACGACGAGCTTAAAAGGATACTGGCCGTAGACGAACTGTCAAACGGCATCCTCGTTGCCTCCGGTTTTGAGGCAAAGGAGCGCGGCGTTACGTCAATGGCGCTCTCTTCAAGCTCTGCCGTCGACTCCGGCGTGCGTCAAAAGATGCAGGATATGAGGGACAAGGGCGACGACGCCTATAAAAAAGCGCTGACGGCCGGAGGCGTCCTGTCCGGCATGGGCGCGATGGGGAGCCTCCAACGCGAAGCGTTGCAAAGGTCTCAGAAGATGCACGCGGACCTTGAGGCCGCAAGACGCGCAATTGACTTGGAACTCGGCAACGCGGTCAAGAACTACAGCCCGCAGGTGTGGATAAGGCTCATCACCTCGGTCATCGACTCCAAGGCCGAACTCCGGCTTGCCGCAAGGGAGCTGGCCAACGGCAGTGCGGTTCAGGACTCCCTGAGAGCCAACATGGATATGAAAGACGCCATCTGGCATGTGAGCGAGTACGCGGGCAGGGAGAGGGCCGCCATGGCCTATTATGTAACCTCCAGAAAGCCGATCGACGAAGCGGGCATGGCCAAACTCAATACCTTCAGGGCGGTAGTGGAGAAGAACCTGTTGCGCATCATGCAACTCAAGGCGTCCAAGGACACCGGCGCCGACGTGCTCTCCGCCATATCGAGGATGGAGGCGATATACCTCGGCAGTTTCAGCGAGGTGCGTAGATCGGTATACGACTCTGCCCAGACCGGCGCCTATCCCATAACCGGCAAGGAGTGGATAGAAAAGAGCACCGAGGCGATAGATACGATACTCGCGGTTGACGTTGCCTCTGCAAAGATGATGGACGGCAAGGTCGAGACCGGTGTTGCCTCGTCAAGGCGCGATATGGCGATTACCGTCGGCGCTTTCGGCGTCATAATCGGCATCGGCCTCTTTGCGCTCCTCGTCATAAAACGCAAGGTTACGGCCCCCATGCGCCACCTTACCGAGGCCATAGCCGAGGTGGAAAAGAGCGGAGACCTTACCGTAAAGCTGAATATCACGTCAAAGGACGAGACCGGCATGATAGCCTCTTCCTTCAACAGGATGATGGACAAGTTCCATGACATCATAAAGGAGATCCACGCCGGAGCCGAGCATCTGGCCTCGTCGTCCGAGGAGCTTTCCGCTACCGCGGCCCAGATAGCCGCGGGCACGCAGACGCAGGCGTCAAGGGCGACTCAGGTCTCGACCTCATCGAACGAAATGAGCTCGACCATCATAGAGGTTACGAAGAACATCGGAGGCGCGGCACAGGCGGCAAAGGAGGCCGGCGACGTGGCCGTAACCGGCGGCGTTCAGGTTCAAAAGACCATAAACAGCATGAAGGATATCTCCGGCACGGCGCGTGAGGCGAGCAGGATAATATCCGCGCTCGGCGGCCGTTCAAGCGAGATAGGCGGCATCATAGGCGTCATAAACGACATAGCGGACCAGACGAACCTCCTTGCGCTCAACGCGGCCATAGAGGCCGCAAGGGCCGGGGATCAGGGCAGGGGCTTTGCCGTGGTGGCCGACGAGGTGAGAAAACTCGCCGAAAAGACGATGCAGGCCACCAAGGAGATAGGCGCCATGATAAAGGCCATGCAGGACGAGACCAAAAGGGCCATCGCCTCGGTTGACGGCGAGGTAAAGGCGGTCGAGGGAGGCGTGAAACTGGCCGAGGACGCCGGGGGCGCATTGAAGGCGATAGTCGGCAAGGTTGACGTCGTTACCTCTATGATACACCAGATAACCAGCGCCATGGAGGAGCAGTCCGCCGTAACCGAACAGATATGCGGGGACGTGGAGGCCGTGGCCAACGTCGCTACAGAGACCACGACGAGCGCAAAGCAGATAGCACGGGCGAGCGAGGAGCTGGCGCAGTTGGCGGCGGGCCTGAAGTCCAACGTGGACATGTTCAAGGTGATGAAGACGATAGGCGCGGCTGCCGGCACAGCCCTGCCCATGGCGCGAAAGCGCGTGCTCTCGGCCGTGTGATGCGGTTATCCGTTAACGGTTAACGATGAAGGCATAAAAGAAGCCCCTCCCCTTTTTTCAAGGGGAGGATGGGAGGGGTTGTCGTAAGGCGTAAATACAACCTCCCCGCTCCCCGTTGCAACGCTTCGCGGCAACGGGGGCCCCGCCTCCTTGGCAAGTAAGGGATTACAGAGGTCACCCTATCCTCAACTCCGTCTCAAGCGGAATCGGGTTGGTGAGGCAGTAGACCGCAGGGCATCTTTGCCTTGACAGCTCTTCAAGCTCTTTTATCTTCTCCTTGGGCGCGTCGGCCTCGACATACAGCGTGAACTTGACCTTCTCTGCAATGGGGTTTTCCGAAAGGCCGAAGACCTTTGAAAAGTCGATGTTGCTCTCGGCGATCACCCTGAGTTTTTTGAGTTGAATCCCCTCCATCGCAGCCATTGTCGCAAAGGTCGCCACGTAGCATGAGGCGCTACCGTAGAGGCAGTATATCATCGGGCCGGGCTTTAATCCGCCTCCGCCGAGAAACGACGGCTGGTCTGCCTCAAGAATGACCTTGCCGTTTTCAAAACTCACCTCTGCCTTGAACTGCGCCCCGGCGGAAAGACTCCACTCCCCTTCCACCTTGTTGGTCTTTTTGGCCTTTGATAAATCCTTTTGTACGGATGCAACGGTTTCCTTCAGCTTGTCCACGTTGACGTTATTGACGCCCATATTTCAAACCCCCCTTTTACAACGTTATTCAAGTTTCAATTGCCGGCCCCTTGTCCTCGACTCCACCCTGCCGATTATAGCGCATCCAGCGCCCTGCGCCACAAGCCGCTTTACAAGCCTTGCACAACTTGCCTTTGGCGCTGAAATCAGAAGACCTCCCGACGTCTGCGGGTCATATCCAAAAAGTTCCATCGGCCCGCTCACTCCCGATACACGGACATCCTTTCCAAAAGATGCCCTGTTCCTCTCTAAGCCGCCCGGCCTTGCGGCCTTGTTGCCAACGAGCCGCATGGCGGCTTTGAACACGGGCACATCCCCTGCCCTGATTACGATGTTCACGCCGGAGCCTTTGGCCATCTCCATCGCATGGCCAATGAGTCCATAGCCGGTTATGTCGGTGCAGGCATTTACCTTGACGCCCGTCATGGACAGGGAAGCCGCTTTGTTCAGCGCCTTCATGCTCTTTATAGCCTCGGATGCGGCTGTGGTTGAAAGAATCCCGCGCTTCAAGGCGGTCGTTACTATCCCCGTGCCAATGGGTTTCGTGAGTATGAGCACATCCCCGGGACGCGCCGTAGAGTTCCTAATGACCTTATCCCTGTCAACGAACCCGGTTACTGAAAGACCATATTTGACCTCGTTGTCTACAATGGAGTGTCCGCCCGCAAGGACCACCCCTGCCTCTTTGAGCTTTGAAAGACCGCCCTTCAATATACGCTCAAGCACGCCAAGGCCGAGCGTATCTGGAAAGCAGACGATATTGAGCGCAAAGGCGGGCGTGCCGCCCATTGCATAGATGTCGCTCAGGGCATTTGACGCGGCTATCTGGCCAAAGGTGAACGGGTCGTCAACAACCGGCGGGAAAAAATCCAGCGTCGCAACCACGGCCTTATCGCCATGAATTTCATAGACCGCCGCGTCATCGGCCGTGCCGAAACCTACCATAAGCGAAGCGCTTTTTTGAACTGGCAAACGGCGCAGAACCTGCGCCAGAGGGCTTGCGCCCATCTTGGCCGCTCAACCGGCGCAGCTTGCCCAGTTCGTGAGCTTTATCTTGCGTCCTTGGTTCAAGGCTCAAGCCCTTTCTTTCATCTCAGTGTTCGCACGTCGCCATTCCTGAGCGTAACGCGCTCCTTGTCAAAATATTCCAGTATCTCTATGGCGAGCTTTCTGCCACAACCGACGATGTCCCTGAACTCAGCCGCCTTTATGCCGTGCTTTGCCTTTATGTGCTCAATCATGGCAACGCGCGAGGCCGCCTCAGCCTCGACGCGGATATAACTGCCTTCCTTGAGCTTGACAAGCACACCGGTCTTTTGCAGATACCCCAACACCCGCTTAACGTCACTGTCTTTGAACAAGAGTTTCCCCAGCGCCTCAGTACCGATATGTCCGAAACCGTCGGCAACGATTGCGGCCCTTAGCGCGCGCTCTATATCGGCGTCAACGCCGGTAAGTTTCAATACCGGCGAATGAGAGGCCATTGCAACGAGATGCCCGTCCTTTTTCAAGACCTTCCGCTCGACAAGCGAGGCAATGACATCCGCAAAAAACTCATTTTTACGGTCTTTCATCCGCATTGCCGCATAGAGTGTTTCTTCATCAAGCCCGGCTTGAACGGGGCGCGCCGTATGATGCGCTGACAGAGCGCCAAGCGTCTTGCCCTCTATCTCCTCGGCCCATTTATTGCTTGCCGCCCAATGACCGATTACCTTGAGAGAGCGCGCAAAATCCTTTTCAGGCGCGCGCTCGTTGAGCATGAGGCCGAGCGTTCGCAAGTCGATTACAACAACACTGTCAAGCAGACCGCAAATGACATCAGGCGTATCGTTATTATACAGAAATCCGGCATCCGCAAGACGCGGAGCAAGGGATGGCGACGGATACGGCAGGACAACAATGCCGCCGCCGATGGTCATGTTCCTTGCCGGGTCTCTCAATATGAATCTGTCCCCCCTTAGCATGGGCAAAGGGGTCTTGAGATACAACCTGCCAAGCACGGCCTTTTGACGCGCAACGGTAGTCCCGATAAAACGCACCGAGGCGAGCGTCTCGGCCGTGAGGTGATGCACCTTAACGTTTGAAAGGAATTTTCCGTCAAAAGATGCCTCCTCCACAAATTCTATAAGGCAGTCCGCCTGAAACCTGTTGGCCGGCGAAGCGTTGAAAAAGGCCGCGAGTTCCTTGGAACATACCATAAAACCCCTGCGAACGTCCTTATGTTCAACGCCGGACAGGTTCAGGGCAACACGCTGTCCGGTACGCGCCGCGTACGCGTCCTTATGTGTGCTTTGTATGCCGCGCACCCTGACATGAGCGCCGGTCGGAAATATCATTGCCTCATCGCCCTTTTTGATCGAGCCTGACGCAACCGTGCCTGTAACGACCGCTCCAAACCCCTTTACCGCGAATGAACGGTCTATCGGCAGTCTGAACGGAACGTCATCGGAATCTCTAACAGACCTTTCAACGTATCCGGCGATCAGCGCCTTGAGTTCCTCAATCCCCTGCCCGGTGCGCGTTGACGTGGAGCACACGGGGGACACTGAAAGCGTTGTGCCTTTTACAAGCGCCTCGATGTCGCGTTTAACCGCCTTCAAACGCTCGCCGGTTGCGAGGTCGGCCTTCGTTATGACGAATATCGCGCCCCTTATGCCGAGGAGCCTGATTATCTCAAGGTGCTCCCTTGTCTGCGGCATCACGCCGTCATCCACGGCCACGCACACGAGGGCAAGGTCGATCCCCGTCGCGCCCGCGAGCATGTTGCGTATGAACCGCTCATGCCCAGGCACGTCGACTATGGCGATGCGCGCAAGGCCGCGTCGGGTTTGAACGTCCGTGTGTGCGAAGCCCAAGTCAATGGAGATGCCGCGCCTCTTCTCCTCTGCAAGAGAGTCCGTGTCCATGCCGGTCAAAGCCCTCACGAGCGCGGTCTTGCCGTGGTCGATATGCCCGGCAGTGCCAAGGGTGAAGGTCAAAGGGATTGGACTATCCGATGTTTTGTCTGATGATTGCATCATGGCAATTATGTGGGTCTTTCCAAACAAGGCGTCTTATAAAAATATCTTGTCCGCGTCGAGTTGTCCAGCCCTAAGTAAGACGGTTATCTGTGGACGGTTATCGGTTTAAGGATAATTATTCTTTCACCTGCACCGATAATTGATAACCGATAACCGTCTTTGCTGATTTTACAGACCGGCCTTTGTGTGGTAGGATTGAGCATTCGATCGGCATAACTCAAACTGTAAGCACACCGGACAAACCTGACGGCTTGGATAAAGGATAACAAATTATTATGGCTAATATACTTTTTGAACCCGGTTCCCCATCTTTCATGGATCTCATTGGAAACGGCAAGATACACGTCGTTCCCAGATACCAGAGGGATTATTCGTGGAATTATGAAGAATGGGATGATCTATGGAATGACATTGAAGGCATTAAAACCGAAAAGATACATTATATGGGTTACGTGGTTTTGCAAAAAACAGATGACCCGCTGAAATTTTTGGTTATAGACGGCCAACAAAGAATAACCACGTTAAGCATTCTGGCGCTTGGCGTTATCAAGGTATTGGAAGACTGGGTCGAGCAAGGCGTGGACGCGGCCAACAACAAAAGAAGGATTGCAATTCTTTCGGATAAATTTATCGGATTTACTCCAGCCGCGTCTCTCATGCCTGTAAGCAAGTTACACCTTAACCGCAACAATGACGGCTTTTATAAAAGTTATTTGATACGGCGGCGCAAACCAACGGCGATTGGAAAGTTGAAGCCGTCGGAAAAAAAGATGTGGAGGGCATTCGAGTTCTTTTGCGATAAATTGAAAAAAAGATTCGATGACGATAAGGACGGGGCAACGCTTTCGGACTTTCTGGAAACGACCATTTCAATGAATCTTGTCTTTACCTCTATTACGGTAGGAAATGATCTGAATGCCTATAAAGTATTTGAGACTCTGAATGCAAGGGGCGTCAAACTTTCAACAGGAGACCTGATTAAAAACTATCTGTTTGCCGAGGTGGCAAAAACAAGCGAGCATGATCTGGATGAAGCGGAAAGACAATGGCAAAGGATAAACGACATCCTGCAACAGATCGAACTGCCTGTATTTTTAAGGCACTATTGGAATTCAGCTCATACATTGGAACGAAAAAATACCCTTTACAAAGCCCTGAATAGCGAAGTAAGAGGCGCCGCCGCCGTATTTAATCTACTTGGGGACATGGATAAGCTGGCTCTTGTTTATACGGCACTTGACAAACCATCCGATACCTTATGGAGCAAGGAACAAGCCGTCCTTATAGAAGAACTGTCTTTAGTCAGTAGAACACAGCCTTTTCCTTTATTGCTGGCCGCTTACAAGCATATAAAGCCGTTAGATGAGGCGGAATTTACCAAGATAATAAGGGATTTAGTTGTCGTGTCTTTTCGTTATAATACCGTCAGCGGATTGAATCCCAATACACAGGAAGAAGCATATAACAAAACGGCTATTGGTATCAGTAAGGGAACGTATAAAACCGCGCGCGACGTGTTTAACGGTTACACAAAGGAATTATATGTGGCTGATGAGAAATTTGAAAACGACTTTACCTACATGACAATGAACACCACGCGCAATAAAACACTGGCAAGGTATCTTTTATGCAAAATGGAAAGACAACTCTCCGCCATACCGGTTGATTGGAACGACAGTAAAGTTACCATTGAACATATACTTCCTGAAAATCCCAATTCCGAATGGGAAAAATGGTTCGACGCTGAACAACAGAATGAAAGCATCTACCGTATAGGCAACCTTACCTTGCTGGAAACAGGCAAAAACAAAGATTGCGGAAATAAGCTTTTTGCCGAAAAAAAAGACATCTATGCGA
Source organism: Deltaproteobacteria bacterium (assembly GCA_016213015.1). Classification (GTDB taxonomy): domain Bacteria; phylum Desulfobacterota; class GWC2-55-46; order GWC2-55-46; family GWC2-55-46; genus JACRCE01. Next base: position 38,072 of record JACRCE010000011.1, read on the forward strand.
CAAGTCAATACCTGCTTACCAAAAACAAAACATGCTTTAACGAATGGAAGCCTGAAGTCTTATTAAGAAGACAGCAAGGGATGGCCTCTCTTGCTAAAACCGTTTGGAAGGTTCAGTATTAAAAATATTCGACGGTTACGAGCCAATCCATGTCCATCAAACCCAAGGCGGCCTTTTTCTCGTTCACCTGTTGCGAGGGGTGCCAGCTCATGATACTGAGCTGCGAGAAGGAACTGCCGTCCATACTCGAACATATCGAGATAGTCAACTTCCGCGAGGCCATGACCGAACGGAGCGAGGACTATCAGGCGGCCTTCATCGAAGGCTCCGTCAGCAAACGTGAAGAAATCAAAAAACTCAAAAAGATACGTGAAAAGGCAAAGGTGGTGGTTGCCCTTGGCGCGTGCTCCGCAATTGGCGGACTTAATTGCCTTAAAAACCGCTTCCAGATGGACTATCTAAGGAAAGAGGTCTACGGGCAGGACGGCCTGAAGTTCAAGGCCTTTGAAACCATACCGGCAAGGCCCATTGACTCGATAATCCATGTCGACTACTATATACACGGCTGTCCCATACCCAAAAAAGAGTTCCTGTCCGTCCTGACCTCCCTGCTCATGGGAAGCGTCCCACGCATCGTGAACCACCCGGTTTGCGTAGACTGCAAGATAGCGGGAAATATCTGCGTGTTCGAGAAGGGCTTAACCTGCCTCGGCCCGATAACAAGGGCCGGATGCGACGCGGTCTGTATTACTTACGGATGCGTATGCTGGGGATGCAGGGGGCCGGTCGACGACCCGAACACCGCGGCGCATAAGGAAACGCTTCTAAGACACGGCCTTTCAGCCGATGACGTATCGCTCGCTTTGAGTCTTTACGGCGCTCACAAAACAAAGACTACCTCTAAAAATTAGGGAAGCTCTGATTAATTCGCCAATCCGTCATTCTCGCTCCGCGAAGCAATCTCGTCTTCAAGGAAATCAATAAGTTACGAGATTGCCGCGCCGCAAAAGCGCGGCTCGCAATGACAAATAAGAATTAATCAGAGCTTCCTTAGATAGTTTTCCCGAGGTCAAGGAAGGGCGAAAATAAAAAGCGTAGCATATATGCAATATGTGAGCATTTTTATTTTAGCCATGACGCAGAGATCGGGAAAAATAGCAATTTTTAAATGAAAAAAGACCTCCACATAAAGATAGATGAAATAACCCGCGTCGAGGGACACGGCAACGTGGTCATTGACGTAAAGAAGGGCGTGGTTAAGGATGTCGCTCTTGAGATAATCGAGTCCCCCCGGTTTTTCGAGATGATGTTAAGGGGCAGAAGATACGACGAGGCACACCACATCATGTCGCGCATCTGCGGCATCTGCGCGGTGAGCCATACGTCGGCCTCTCTCAAGGCCATAGAGTCGGCAATGGGCATTCGCATCTCAAGGCAGGCGACGCTATTGAGGAAACTCGCCTTTGCGGGCGAGATGCTTCAGAGCCATATACTGCATCTGTACTTTCTCGTATTCCCTGACTTTTTAGGCGAAGGCTCGATAGTGCCGATATTGAAGACCCATCCTGAGATAGCAAGGAAGGGTCTTGAACTCAAGAGGCTCGCCAACGAGATATGCGCCGTCGTGGCCGGCAGGCACATCCACCCGATATCGCTCGCCCCCGGAGGCGTGGCGCATCTGCCGACCGCTCAGGAACTTAAAAAACTCCGCTCCAGCCTCGATGCCTCCTTTGACGACCTTGAGTTCACTTATGACCTGCTCTCAAAGGTTCACGTGCCGGAGTTCGAGAAAAGGCGCGACTTCGTGTCGCTGAAGTCGCGGGGAGAGTACGGCGCTTACGCCGGAGAGCCGGCATCAAGCGAGGGCTACGCCATTACGGCCAAGACCTACACGAAAAAGATTCGGGAGTACACGGTTGCCCACTCCGCGGCAAAGCAGGCAAGAAGTCCGAAGGGCGCCTTCATGGTAGGCGCCCTCGCAAGGGTCAACAACAACTGGAAAAGGCTCTCACAGCGCTCGCGCGCTATAGCCGAGAAGGCCGGATTGAGGCCGCCATGCTTCAATCCGTTTCACAACAACACGGCCCAACTCGTGGAATGTTTTCAGATGACCGGGGACGCGATACGGATGATAGACGCCCTGCTTGAGGCCGGATTGAAGCCGGAGCCGTTGAAAAAACCCAAGGGATGGGGCATCGGCATAGGCATCGTCGAGGCCCCGCGAGGGACGCTCTACCACGAATACCGGATAAACAGGGACGGCTTTGTCGAGGCCGCGGAGTGCGTCATACCCACGGCGCAGAATCTAAGGGCTATCGAAGAAGACCTCCGCGCCTTCGTGCCGCTCATAATGGATAAGCCGAAAGAGGAGATACGGCGTATAGTGGAGACGCTCGTAAGGGCCTATGACCCGTGCATATCGTGTTCGACGCATATAATGGACGTAAGATTCGTTTAGAGGGAAAGATTGCGTATAAACATCGCTAAAGCGCCGCTCCTTGAGCGGATACTCCAGAGGCAGATAGTCTCTTCCAAATCCGAAGACGTTGACCTCAAGGCCGTGCTCCGGGAGATACTCCTTCGGGCAAACAGGTTCGTGCCCTCGGAGTCGGGTTCCATACTGCTTGACGCGCCCGCCGGGGATGAAACCGACAAGGCGCTTGCCAAGCTCTACTTTGTGGCATGCTTCGGCAAGGGTTCCGTCGCTCTCGTCAATACCACGCTGCCTTCAAGCACGGGTATAGCGGGCAGGACATACTCGACAGGAAAGCCGTACATAAGCAAAAAGGTGTCCAGAGACAAATGCTTCTACCCGGGCCTCGACAAAAAAACAAAGTTCTGCACGAAGTCCATCGTATGCGCGCCGATAAAATTGAAAAAACATACAATCGGCGTAATAGAGTTGATCAACAGGCTCTCCGACATAAACTACACGTCAAAGGATTTGTCGCTCCTTAAGATATTCGCCGAATACACCTCAAAGCTCATCCAGAACGCGCTTGACGCAAAGACCTTCGAAATACTCTCGAAAAAGGACAACCTCACGTCGCTTTACAACGACCGGTACTTCTACAATCAGCTTACAAAGGAAACGGCGCGCTCAATCAAGCGCGGGACGGACTTGAGTCTCATCTTCATGGATCTGGACAGGTTCAAGGAGGTCAACGACACCTACGGACACCTTGCCGGAAGCCGGGTGCTGACCGAGGTCGGCTGTATAATAAAAGATACGCTTCCCACCGCTGATTCAAGAGGCATTCGCTACGGCGGGGACGAATACGTCGTGATACTGCCGGGGTTGAATCTCGACGAGGCGGCCGACTACGCGGAAAAACTGAGAATGGCCATTCAGGAGTTCACGTTCCTGACGAAAAGGCTCCACGCAAACGCCAAACCCATAATGCTCAAGGGTCATATAACAAGCTCGATCGGGGCGGCCTCTCTCATGGAGAACGTGGAGGAGGCCGGCAGCGTCAACGAGATACGCGACAACCTGATAAAACAGGCGGACACGGCCATGTACAAGTCCAAACAGAACGGCAGAAACCTTATAACAGTTGCCCCGGCCGGAGGCAAAAAGAAAAGCTGAAAACGGTTATCAGTTATCGGTAGTCGGTTATCGGTTTGAAAACAATGATTCTTTCACCTTCGCCGATAACCAATTACCGATTACCGATAACCTTCTTCACCAGCCTCAACTCCTCAGGCAACCTCATCGGCTTGCCGTCATTTCCGACCGAGGCAAGCGTTACGCTGCCCTCAACCAGAGTCTTCTCCTGCTTGAACAAGACGTGTTCAAACGTAATGGTCGCGCCCGTTGCGCCTGAGAGACGCGTATCGAGGATGAGCAGGTCGTCATATCTCGCCGGTGCGATATATCGCGCCTCCACGCTCCGCACCACGAATATCACGCCTGAGGTGTGCAGTTCTCCAAGCGAAACACCCCGCTCTCTCAACAACTCCGTCCTGCCGCGCTCGAAGTATCGCAGATAGTTGGCGTAGTAGACCACGCCTCCGCAGTCGGTGTCCTCGTAATATATCCTTATCGGTATACGCATCTCCTATGTATGCCCCTTGAGCCTCTCAAGCGCCTCCTTTGCGGCCATCTGCTCGGCCTCCTTCTTGGACCCGGCGACGCCCCTTCCTTGTCGGAGTCCGTTTATCACGACCTCCACCTCAAAGGTCTTTTTATGGGACGCGCCGGTCTCGTTGATAAGGACATACTTGGGGGCCTGCTTATAGAGGCTCTGAACAAGCTCCTGCAGAGCGGGCTTATAATCGAAATGACCTTGTCCGCCCTGCGCCTGCTCGATTGACGCTGAAAAAAGGGACGCAACATAAGAGGCGGTCAGGTCATGGCCGCGCTCGAAATACACGGCGGCGATGAACGCCTCGAACACGCCGGCGAGTATGGCCGTATTCTCCCTGCCATTGGATGCGCGTTCTCCCTTGCCGAGGAGCAGGTACTTGCCGAGCTTCATCGCCTTTGCCGTCTCGGCAAGCGCCCTTCTGTTTACAAGCCGCGCGCGAAGGCGCGTCAGTTCGCCCTCGTTGACGGCGGGGAACATCCGGTAGAGCGTCTCGCTTATGGCCGCGCTCAGGATAGCGTCCCCAAAAAATTCCAGCCTTTCGTTGCACTCCAGCGCGGCAAACCCCAAGGCGCCCGGCTCGTTAAGGAATGACTTGTGGGTAAAGGCGGTCTTCAAGATCGCTGTTGACGCAAACCCGAAAGGCAGGGTTGAGATGAACTCGGCCATGGATTCGTCGAACGTCTTGTTATTCATCCAACTCCCTGAGCACGGATTGTATATGCGCCCATGTATCGTTCCTGAGCGATTTTTGTTTGTCAAGCGCGTCAAGGCCGTGCGTAAGCATGAGCCTTGCGCCGTTGTAGTCGTAAAAACTTCCGTATCGAAGGGCCTCGTCATCGAGCAACGCCCTTCCCGCGCATTCACCGAAGGCGACTATAACCCGAAAGGACATGGTTGACAACTCTCTTGCGAGAAAACTTCTGCACAGCCGGACGCGCTGAAAGGCCGCCTCAAGGCCGCCTTCCGGCGGCGAAGGGCACTTGAAGGCGCATGTTACGTAAACCTTGTCCCTAACCAGTCCTGATTTTTCAAGGAGGCTCGCAAGGAGCGCGTCTTCGGATTTATTGCACGACGCGCTCAGCACGATGACCAGTCCTGATACAGCCTCTCCGACGCCATAAACCTTGTTTGCGCTCGCGCCTGAGTCGCACAGCGCGCAAGAGGCGATCTCGGCGCGCAATGCGGCCTGAGCGCCTCTTGCACCCTCGCGCCGGATAAAGTTCACCCCGGATGAGCGCAAAAGATCAAGAGAGCCGACAAGGCTTGAGAGTATGTCGTTATATTCCCTGATTATATCCATTAGCGCGGTTATCGGTGGACGGTTATCCGTTATCGGATTAAGGATAAGGAAAACCACCTCACCCTACCCTCTCCCCCTTGGGGAGAGTAGAAAAAAACGAAACTCTTTCTTAGGGAAGCAATTAATCAGAGCTTCCTTAATTATCTTTTTCCTTCACCGATAACCGTCAACTGATAACCGATAACAGCCTTTACATATATGCGGCCTTGCTGTACCATATTTTTATGGTACTAACAGCGGTTGTCTTACTTGTCGTCCTGCTCGTCATGCCGGATGCCGCCGATGCGTGGGGGCCGGCGACGCACCTTGAACTCGCGCTCACGGCGCTCAACAACGCCTCCGTCGTTTCCGCACCGGTCAGGTCGCTCATCGAACATTTCCCTTACGACTTCCTTTACGGCAACATAAGCGCAGACATCTATGTCGGTAAAAATCTCGTTGAGGAGTTGAAGCACTGCCATAACTGGAAGGCCGGTTTCGCCCTCCTGAAAAACGCAAAGTCCGGCTCTCAGAGGGCGTTTGCCTACGGGTATCTCTCCCATCTCGCGGCGGACACCGTGGCTCATAATCACTTCATCCCCGAAAGGATGCTTCGCTCGTTCTCCGCAAGGACATTGAGGCACGTCTACTGGGAGATGCGGGCCGACGCCCTGGCCGACAAACGTGTCTGGCGCCTGCCGAAAAGGATCGCGGCTCAGGCCGCTGAAGACAACGACGCCCTGTTGAACGCAACTATTGAGGGCGCTCCGTTATCGTTCAGAACGAACAAGACCATATTCTCAAGCATCATGAGCATCAACAGGATGAAGCACTGGCACAGGATGCTCGATCTGCTCTCCGTTACGTCAAGATGGTCTCTCGACAAACAGGAAAGGGAGTTGCACTTCAACGACTCCCTTGACGCCATAATGGGACTTCTCAAATCCCCGCTCAAGGCGCCTTGCCTCAAAAAAGACCCCATCGGCAGACTCAACCTTGCCCTTGCCTCCACGGCGAGAAAACGCCTGAGGGCAATGAAAAAGGCCGGCCTCGCATGGGAAGAGGCGCTTTCAGAGGAACTCGCCAAAGTAGCGCCCTGATAAAAATTAGAAATTTTTTTCGAGGTCAAGGAAGGGCGAAAATAAACTTGTCCTCGTGGTATCTATCGAGCAAAGCGGAGCATATAATTAAGGAAGCTCTGATTAATTCGCCGACCCGTCATTCTCGCTCCGCGAAGCAATCTCGTCTTCAAGGAAATCAACAACTTAGAGATTGCCGCGCCGCGAAAGCGCGGCTCGCAATGACAAAATAAGAATTAATCAGAGGTTCCTTAATATATGAACATTGGGCCAACCGCAAAAGCGCGGTTAGGCCCTGCAAGGAAGCTCACGCTCTCTTTGAAGCCCGTCTTATTGCGCCCTGACGCCCGTAACGTAACAGTCGGGGAAAATAGCAATTTTTACCGCGACTTGAGCCTTACCACCCTGTCCAGTATCCTGTCCGCGATATCATCCTTGTTGAGAGGCGGAACCGCCTCAATCTCGCCGTCCCTATTGATTATCAGCACCTCGTTGGTCGCGCCGGCGAGACCGGCTGGGCCGTTCGCAACCACCATGTCGAGATTCTTGTCTTTAAGTTTCTTCCTCGCGTTCTCTTCAAGGTTTTCGGTCTCGAGCGCGAAACCGACGAGGAACTGTCCCTTCTTTTTCCTGCCCATCTGCTTCAATACGTCCTCAGTCCTTTCAAGCTCAACGCTCAGCGTGCTTGCGTCCTTCTTGACCTTCTCGGAATAGCTCTTTTTCGGCCTGTAATCGGATATCGCCGCGGCCATTATCACCAGAGTGGACTGCGGGTAGTACCTTACCGCGGCCTCGTTCATCTCCTCGGCGGTAGAGACGCTCACGCAGGTTACGCCGGACGGCCTCGGCAGATCTGTGGGCCCGCTTATGAGCACGACCTCCGCCCCTCTTCTTTTGGCCGCCCTCGCAAGGGCGTAGCCCATCCTGCCGGACGAGGCGTTGGACACGAAACGCACCGGGTCTATGGCCTCCCTTGTAGGCCCGGCCGTAACCAGCGCCTTTTCACCCTTCAAATCCTTGCGCGTCAGCGCCTCGCAAGCGGCCTCAAATATCTCCTCAACCCCGGCAAGCCTGCCCTTGCCGATGCTTCCACACGCAAGCGCGCCCTCGCCGGGTCCCACGAACTTATAGCCGACGGATAGCAGCCCTTCGACGTTGCCCTTTACAATCGGGTTTTCCCACATGCGATCGTTCATGGAAGGCGCTATGAGCACCGGGCACGCCGCGGCCATTATTATCGTGGTAAGCGGATCGTCGGCAATGCCTGACGCGATCTTGCCGATGACGTTTGCCGTCGCGGGAGCAACGATGATCAGGTCGGACTTTTGCGCCAGTTCGATATGATTGATTGAAACATCGCTTCCCCGCTCGAAAAGAGAGGTTGAGACAAGGTTCTTCGCGAGCGTTGAAAGGCTCAAAGGCGTTATAAACTCCTGAGCCGAGCTTGTCATCACGGGCAAAACCGTTGCCTCGCCCTTGACAAGCAACCGGACAAGCTCAAGCGCCTTGTACGCGGATATGGCGCCGCTAACGCCCAAGACTATCCTCTTATCCTTGATTATCAACCGCCGGCCTCCCCGGTTATATACGGATTCGTCTTCTCTTCTTTTCCAATGGTCGTGGCATCGCCGTGTCCGGGATAGACCTTGACGGCATGGCCAAGCGGCAGAATCTTATTGCGTATCGAATCCATTATTACAGCGAACGAACCGCCGTCCAAATCGGTCCTGCCGACGCTTCCGGCAAAGAGCGTATCGCCGGTAAAAAGCCGTCCACCCGCTTCGTCGTAAAGACAGACCCCGCCGCGTGTGTGTCCCGGCGTATGGATGACCCTGAGCGTGATGCCGCCCGCGTTTATAAGGGAGCCGTCTTCAAGTATGACGTCCGGCCGTTTCTGCGGCTCGGTCTTTACGCCGAATATCACGCCGTGCTCGTGCGCCTCAAGAAGCATGTCCACGTCCACGCCGTGCATGGCCACCGGACAGTTGAAGACTCGCCTAAGCTCCTCGTCGGCCCCGACGTGATCAAAATGCCCGTGCGTGTTGACGATCCACCTGACCTTGAACCCGTTTTTTTTCACGACGGAGATTATCGCCTGAGCGTCCCCGCCCGGGTCTATTATAACGGCCTCCTTGCTCGAATCATCGGAGAGGACGTAGCAGTTGACCTCCAGAGCCCCTACCGTAAGCGTTTTCAGCATAATACTCCCTGCCTTATGAATATATGCAAGCGAGGAACGTCAGAACAAAGCAGACCAAGGCGCGACGAGAGTGAGGAGCGAGGCGCGCTTTTTCTGTGCGCCGCAACGACGAGCCGGGAGCAACGCAGGTATGCGAAGTTATGACGTTCCTCGTCATGCCTGCCATTTCTTTATCTTCTCCACGTACCTCGTAACGAGCGACATTGCCTCGCGCTCGGTAGCGGCCTCGGCAATGATATGGAAGTAGGGCTGGTCCTGACTCGGATAGGCCACGAGCCAGTCCTCCCCTAAGTTTATCTTTATGCCGTCGATCAACATAGTGCTGAGGTCCTGCGCGTCCTCGGCGAGCCGCCTCATCACCATGCCCTTGTGCTCGAACGGACACGTAACCTTCTCCTTAACTATAATGCTCGGCGGCAGTTCTCTTATGAGCCTATGGAGTCTCGTCTGTTGCCTTGCAAGCATCTCCAGTATCTTCACGATTGCGTACATGCCGTCGAAGTTCGGCTGAAACTGCGGAAATATGAAGCCTCCTGTCGGCTCGCCCACGAGGAGCGTTCCCTCGTCGGATGCGGCCTCCATAAGCCCCCTCGCGCTCGTCTTGGTGCGCTTTACGGTAAAGCCGTAGGTCTGGGCAAGCCTGTCAACGGCGCGGGATGCGGTAACCGGCACGGCCACAGCCCCCTTCTTTTCGTCGTCCCTGTGGCACTTGAGCGCAAGGAGCGTAACCATGTTCAGGGCCGTGTCGCCGTCGAGTATCTCGCCGGTATCGTCCACGAGGAATATCTTTTCACCTCCGGCGTCGAGGAGCACGCCGAGGTCCGCCTTCAATGACCTGACTATCGACGAGAGCTGGTTGAGCGCCCTTTGAAACTCCTCGGCGGTCTTCGTGGTCTTTGAGCCGTCGAGATTGGCGTTGAGCGCGATTACGTCGCAGTTGAGCGCCCCGAGTATCGCCGGGAATATGCGCGATGAAGAACCGTAGGAGTAGTCGAGCACGAGTTTGAAGGCCGCTTTTTTGACGACCCCGGCGCCCACCGTGGACATGAAGCCGTTCTGGTAGCGCTCAAAGCCGTGTATTGGAAAGGACATCTCCCCTGTCTCGTCCATCGCCATCCTTGCGAAGTCCTCCCTGAAAAAGAGCCGCTCAACCGACTTTTCATAACCGGGATGCAGGTCAAGCCCCTTGTTGTCGAAGAACTTCATGTCGAGTATCTGAGACTCGAAAGGCGACCTGCGCGTGTGTATCCCGCCCGCCTCCAAGCCGCCCCTTGCAAGAAACCGGCAGACCGGCATGGGCGTTACGCCGTAGTCGTAGACGTTCACGCCGGATGAGAGTATGCCCGTCATCACGGCCCTGTTTATCATCCTTGACGTCTTGTGCGCGTCCCTGCTCGTCGACACGGCCGACCCCTTGGGGAGAGAGGCGCCGTAGGCCGCGCCGAGCTTTGCCGCAAACTCCGGGGTTATCTCTATGTTGGCGAGGCCGGTTACGCCGTAGGTGGAGAAGATGTGCCTCGACCACTTCTCACCCCATATAAGGCTTGATGCAAGGGTGGCCTCGTCCTCGACCGTCTTTCTCGGCCAGACCTTTACGTTGGCCTTTACCGTGGCCATTCGCCCTATCGAACAATGGTCGCTGACTATGACCCCTTCGGCAAGATGCGCGCCTTCGTGTATCTCGGTTGAAGAGCTTACCACGGCCTCCTGCATGACGGCGCGCCCTCCCACCTTTACGCCGTCCCAAAGCACGGAGTCTATGATGGTCGCGCCCTGCTCCACGACCGTGCCTGAGCCGATAATGGAGTTCACTATCCTCGCGTCCGCGGCGACAGAGCAGTTGTCGCCTATTACGACCGTTCCTTCAAGCTTTGTCGTGAAGTCTATCTTCGAACCCGCGCCTATCCATATCCGCCTGTCGTTTATCTTTTCCCCGGGTATCCTGACGCTGACGCGGCCGGAGAGGATGTCCATATTGGCGGCGCGGTACTCCTCAAGGCTCCCCACGTCCTTCCAATACCCCTCGGTTACATAGCCGTACAAGGCTCTCCCATCGGCCAGAAGGCGCGGAAAGAGGTCCTTGCTGAAGTCGAACTCCTTGTCTTGCGGGATGTACTCGATCACCTCTTTTTCAAGTATATAGATGCCGGTGTTTATGGTGTCGCTGAAGACCTCTCCCCAGCCCGGTTTTTCAAGAAATCTGATGATCCTGCCGTCCTTGTCCGTTATGACTATGCCGAACGACAGGGGGTTGTCAACGCGGGTAAGGACGATGGTCGCGATGGCCTTTGACCTCGCGTGAAACTCAAGCGCCTTTTGTATGTCTATGTCGGTAAGCACGTCCCCGCTTATGACGAGCGTGGTCACGCCCTCGCCTTCCCATCTCCTCATGGCAAGGCCCACGCTTCCGGCGGTGCCGAGGTCAACGCCGGCCGTTATGTAATCAATGTTGACGCCAAGGCCGCCCCCGTTGCCGAGGTGAGCGGTTATCATCTCCGGCTGAAAAAAAAGAAGGGCGGTAATGTCCGTAATCGAATGGGTCTTCAAAAGCTCTATGATGTGCGCGATCATGGGCCTGTTGGCCATCGCCACCATAGGTTTGGGCAGGTTGTTGGTAAGCGGCCTCAATCTCGTGCCGAATCCGCCGGCCATTATAACGCTCTTCATCCGTATGCCCCATTCCGAAGCCGATAATCGGTTGACGGTTATCAGTGAAGGTGAACGAATAATTATCCTTAAACCGATAACTGATAACCGTCTTATAACCGATAACCGTTCTTACTTACAACGTCTGCATTACCCATGTTACCCTGCCGACAATCGCAACTTCTCCGGCGCTCGCCGTAAGCTCCGGGAACTGCGGGTTATCGGGCCGCATAATCAACGCATTATTGCCCTTGAATATGCGCCGCACTGTGACGCTTCCGCTTGCCGTCCTTACGATGTATATCGCGCCGTCCCTTAGCGTTAAATCCCTATACTGTATCCCGACGATTGCGCCGTCTCTTATGGTGGCCTCCATGCTGTCGTCCGACACGCTAAAGGCAACCGGGCCCGCCTTTGCCAGAAGCTCTGAAACGATCAGCGTATCAACCGGTACGCGCAGGAGCGCGTTAGCAGGGTCTTTCAACAACTCAAGCCTGTACACGTTGATCGAGATCATCTCTTGCGGGGAGCGCTCGTCTTGGACGCCGCCCCCGGCCTCAAGGCCGCGCCAATCTATCACCGGCTCCTCTGCCCTCGCGTATTGATTGAGCGCGGCATCAACCACGGCGTACATGCCTTCATCGTTGACGTGTCCATACTGCCCTTGTGCCCGCGCAGGGACCTGCGAAGGCATAATCCCCTTGCCTGACATAAGCCACTCCATGTTAACGCCTAACTTCAGGCATATTAACTCGGTTAACGACGCGCCGGGAGACCTCTTGCCCTGCTCAATCATGGTTATATAAGCCGGAGATACGTTCAATAAGGCCGCAAATTCAGCGCGGTTAAGCCTGCCGCGTACGATGCCGATCCTGCTTGCGATGCTTGACTTCCGACGGCCTTCCGAACCGTTGTTAATTCTTTTTCTTGACATTGTTAACTTTGTTAAGTTATCATACCTTCAACGAAGCGGTGACTCTCAGCCAATGAATAAAGTCTAATGTGTTTTTGCCCGCAAGTCAACGTCTAAGACGCACGGGGTATCGTATGCCGCGCTATCCGTTGATTATAAACCTTCTTCGGGATGATACGGACATGGACGAGAAAAAAAACGACGAGACATTCATCTGCCCGGTATCCGGCATGGAGGTAACCATGAAGATTTGCGAACTGTCCATCGAGGCAAACCCGGACGTCTGCAGACTATGCACAGTCCATCGCCCGCCGTTTAACTCGTAACTGTAAATCCTGCCGACGTCTTGCTGAAAACCATTGACTTTACCATGTCCGTATGTTAAAAATCACCGACCAATCGAAATGAAAGGTCGCGGTAGAAACGCCATGTCCGAGCCTGAAAAAGATACCGGCCCAGGTGGAGTGCTCAGGGGGCTGTCCACGCTCGCCTCGATGGGCATTACAATGGTTGCCTCTACCTTTATCGGACTGATTATCGGCATCTATCTGGACAAATATTTCTCGACAAAGCCGTGGCTCACGATAATCTTTCTCGTTTTCGGCATAGCGGCGGGCTTTAAGAACATACATACACAGACGAAAAAGTATGTCTCATAACCCCGCTGAAAAGGGCGATGTCAACAAGGCCGGAGCCGCAAAAACGGCAAGCGGTTTTGCGCGCATGGCGATTTGGGGCGGCGCAATAGCCGCAGTTGCAGGCTTGCTGCTCAGCAACCGGCCTACAACGGGTTTTGCGGTCGGATGGATGATAGCCGCCGTCAACATGTCATGGCTTTTAAGGATTGCAAGGCGTTGCCTTGAGCTAACCCCGGAAAAAGCGGCGAGGTCGGGCGCGCGTACCTATTACCTGAGATTCGCGGCAACGGCGCTTGTGTTCACTATAGTCGTATCAAGGAAGCTCATAGATCCTGTGCCGCTTCTGGCCGGGTTTAGCGGTTCGTTGTTTCTTATCATCGGCATTATGATCGCGGTTGCAAGGGAGGAGTTCAGACAAGATGCATGAGATAATACTGCCGACTTTCGGGCTGTACGCGCACACGGCGATGATGATCTACATAATCATCGGCCTTGCGATATTTTCAATCCTCCTTACAAAAAGGCTTGCCCTCGTGCCGGGACAGACTCAATCGCTCATAGAGCTTGTGATCAGCGCCTTCGCAGGCATGGTGGACGAGAACATGGGGCACAAGGGAAGAAAATACTTTCCGCTTGTCATGACCCTTGCGGTCTTGATATTCGCGTCGAACGTCATGGGACTCATACCGGGTTTCTTGCCGCCGACCGCCAATCTCAACGCTACCGCCGGGCTCGCCCTTGTAGTGTTCTTCGCAACCCATATAATAGGCTTCAAGGAGCATGGCGTTAAATACCTCAAACACTTCGTCGGGCCTGTCTGGTGGATGTTCCCGATCATGATACCTATAGAGATAATCGGCCATCTGGCAAGGCCGCTCTCATTGTCACTCCGTCTGTTCGGCAACATGATGGGCCATGAGCAGATAGTCATGGTGCTCCTGATACTCATGCCTGTAGCCTATCCGCTTCTTGCCATATCAACGGTGATGGGTGTGCTCGTCGTATTTCTGCAGACGTTCATCTTCTCGCTCCTTACCATGCTGTACATCGCCAGCGCGCTCGAAGAGGCGCACTGATATGGCGGGCGGACCTGTAGGGTGGGCAATGCCCTTCCTACGACTGTCCAATAACCTTACAACTCCTTTTTGAATCTAACCTATTGATATAATTTAAAAACCATCGCAATTGAAGCCGCTGGTTCGCCCCGTGCTGTAACCGTGCTGTAAAAATATCTGACAGTCTTTGGTTTTACAAAAGTGTGCGCCCTATTAATTTGCTAATAAAATCAAGCTGTTTTGAATATTGGTTGGTTTGGCACGAAGAATGCGTCACTAATATGTAAGGCATATCTATTCCATATCGGAGGAGAAAATGAAAAAGTTTATTCTGTCCTGCGTATTCGCCATCGGGCTGGTTTTTTGTGGCTCAAAGGCTCAGGCAGCGCCTGTCTCATGGATTGACTGGTCTACCACCTCATCCGGCACGCTGACAATCGGGTCAACAACCTCTGGCGTTTCCTTAACAGGTCCTGCAGGCAGCCTTGTTAACGGCAACTACTACTACAGTTCCTTCCCCGCCACATACAACGGATTGGCCCCATCTGATCTAATTCAAATTTGGGGCACAGGCATCTTTAATCTGACATTCAGCAGCCCTGTTCTCGACCCTTACATTGCGCTGGTCAGCGTTGGGCAAGGCGGCCTTCCGGTTACATACAGCTTTAACAATCCGTTCTCCGTCATATCGTCAGGCCCGAACTTCTGGGGATATGGGGGCTACTCAGTGAGCGGGAATAACTTTACAGGGTATGAGTACAACGGCGTACTGCAATTCACCGGGGCATATAGTTCCATATCCTTCAGCGTCAACCAACCGGAGTATTGGCACGGCTTCAACTTCGGCGCTTCCAGCTTGGCGCAAACGGCCGCCGTGCCCGAACCTTCCACGCTTCTCCTTCTCGGCACTGGCCTTGTCGGACTTGCGATAAGAAAAAGGTTTAAGACAAAAGGTTAATTGTGGTTTCCTGCAGGCTACCGGGTCGTATTAAAAAAACCCCGTCGCTCGTTGAAGAGCGACGGGGTTTTTAACGTTGTGGCAAGTCCTTCTTGCTCCTCGTAAGCCTTACTTCACCTCGCTTACCAGCACCTTGCCTTCCAGCATCTTCGGCATCCACATCAAGCCGTGCTTCCTGACGTACAGAAAATCGGCAGGCCCGCGCACCTCTTCGCTGAGTGAGCGCGTTGACAACTCGCCTGTCTTGAGATTAAAGACGCGCAGGACGCCGGACTTGTCAAACGAAACCCAGTCCGAGAATATCAGGTTGTCGTCGTCAAACCTTGCGAGGCCGTCGAGATAACCAAGCGGCTTGGTCAAACTTTGATAGCTGTGCTCGCCGCCCTTATACTCAACTACGCCAAGCTCTCCGTTGCCTTGTTTGCCGTCGCCGAATCCCGCCACATAAAGTTTATCCGCCTTTTTATCGTAATACAGGCCGTTTGGGCCTTTGATGCCATGTGCAATTGCCTTGTAAGAGGTTGAGTCCGCATCCTGCCCGATGGTTATCATGTAGACCTTGCCGATGTCGGTCGCCGACAAAAAGAGGGTCTGCTCATTGAACACCTCAAGATCATTCAAAAAGCCGCTCTTCTCCGACGACAGGTCAAGGTCAAAGACCTTCTCCCGCGTCTTTATATCAAAGCCGACGACCCTGTCAACGTCGGCAACATAGAGCGTATCCTTGATGATCGCCATGCCCTTTGGCGAATTGAGATGCCCATCCTTTGGCAGATAGTTCCTGTTCAGTATCATACCGTCATGGCCTATCTCGGTTATGAAGCCGTCGTTGTCCTTTGCGTAGTGGACAAGTTTGTCCCCCATGTTAGATACGAATATCCGCTTGCAGTCCTCGGTCATAACAACTGATTCAGGGGAAGAAAAACCCTGAATGGTCATTGGAGAGACGGCCTTGTGCTTCATGGCCATACATCCGGCAATCATAATGACGGACGCAGCCACGAGGACGGTCTTGACGAACCTTACGACATCATTGCTCTTCATACGCTGCCTCCTCATTCTTGTACGACGTTTGTCGGGTCTTTTTTCAACAACGGGAAGCCCATCTCTTCGCGGGTCTTGAGATATGTCCGTGCGGTGTCCCTTGCAAGCGCCCTTACGCGGCCTATATAGCTCGTCCTCTCGGCAACGCTTATCGCGCCCCTTGCGTCAAGGAGGTTGAACGTATGCGAGCACTTGAGGCAGTAGTCATAAGCCGGGAGTGAAAGTCCCTTTTCAATAAGTCGTTTCGATTCGGCCTCGTACATGTCGAACAGTTTGAAGAGCATGGCCTTGTCCGATTCGTCGAAGTTGTAGCCTGACTGCTCGATTTCATTCCTCTTGTGCACGTCCCCATAGGCAACGCCATCAGTCCACTTAAGGTCGAAGACGTTGTCAACGCCCTGCAGATACATGGCTATCCTTTCAAGGCCATAGGTTATCTCGCCTGAGACGGGCTTCAAGTCAATGCCGCCGGCCTGCTGGAAGTACGTGAACTGGGTTATCTCCATGCCGTCAAGCCAGACCTCCCAGCCAAGCCCCCACGCGCCGAGCGTCGGAGACTCCCAGTCGTCCTCCACGAACCTTATGTCATGGGCAAGCGGGTCGATGCCCAACTCCTTAAGGCTCATCAGGTATATGTCTTGAATATCGTCCGGCGACGGTTTAAGTATAACCTGAAATTGATAGTAGCGCTGGAGCCTGTTGGGGTTTTCGCCGTAGCGCCCGTCCGTGGGACGCCTCGACGGCTCCACGTAGGCCGCCTTCCACGGCTCAGGCCCGAGCACGGCCAAAAAGGTCGCGGGGTTAAAGGTGCCTGCGCCCTTCTCGATGTCGTAAGGCTGTTGTATGACGCAGCCCCTTTTTGCCCAAAACTGCTGGAGCCTCATTATCACGTCCTGAAAAAGCATAGCCCTCCTTGCCACATGCGATTATGATAGGGAAGGTCTGATTAATTCTTATTTTGTCATTGCGAGCCGCGCTTTCGCGGCGCGGCAATCTCTAAGTTGTTGATTTCCTTGAAGACGAGATTCTACGCTGCGCGAGAATGACGGGTCGGCGAATTAATCAGAGCTTCCATAGGCAAACATAGCAAAAAAAAGCGCGAAAGTCATCATGGAAATAATCAGGCGGCTTATACCTCCGGGACGCACAAAAACAACGTTCAGGGTGTATACTGTAACGTCGTCAGGATTACCAAAAGGATACCCACTATGATAATTATAAAATTTCTTCATCTCCTCAGCCTTTCGATATGGGTCGGCTCAATGGTATTTTTCAGCTTCCTTGCGGCTCCGGCCATATTCAAGAAACTGCCGAGGGAAACGGCTGGCGACGTGGTAGGCGAGATATTTCCGAAGTACTGGCTCCTCGGTTATACAGCTTGCGTAACCGCCGTCCTTACGCTCGTAATAATGTCGGTTGAGGGAGGTTCAATTCCGACGGCACGAATGACGGTCATCGCGGCTATGACGCTCATTGTCTTTTGTAACGGCCTTGTCGTGGCGACAAAGGCAAGAAGGATAAAGGCCGAAATAAGAGTTGCCGGGCAACAGGATGAAAAGGACGGGCTCAAGGCACGGTTCAAAAGACTTCACGCCGTGAGCGCAGTCCTTAACATGGCAAGCCTTATCCTCGGTACCGCCTTGATATTCCTTACCACAATGGAACTACGCTGATGACTTTAACATCGCCATCCGGTAAAACCGCGCCTGATAAGCATATCTCAACGATATTGCAAAATCTTGAAGATGATTTCATCCCTTTTCATCTATCTCTCCTTACTTACCTTGTAAATCAGGTCGCCTTGACAATCTCCCTCCAACTGTTATAATATAACTATTAGCACCGCTTGACATGAGGCATAACCATGCTAAGATTAAACGGTTTCATCGTGTTCATGTCTTTTTTTCCATTGGCCATCGGTTTTTTGATCTATTGCATCTGGTCAGGCGAAAGCCGCGATTCGCCGGAAAGAGGCAACCTCGACGCAAGCGCTCAAGCATCATGAAAACCATCCAACGGCTCAATACCTAAACAAAGGAGGTTTTATGCTACGGAGCATGTCGATTGCACTCGCAACAATCTTTCTGGCGATAACGGCCGTATTCTACGTCTCGCAAGACAGCCTTGCGGCCCCGACGTTCGCAAGACAAACGGGCATGGCCTGCAACACCTGCCACTTTCAGCACTTCCCGACCCTGAACGCCTTTGGCAGGGCATTCAAATCAGGCGGCTACACCATGGCAGGGGGACAGAGCCTTCTGGAGGGGGATCTCCTTTCCATGCCGTCGAGCCTCAACGCCTCTCTTGTAACGAAGATACGGTATCAGAAAAGAAACGGCGACAGCGGCAACGCCGGCGCCTCTACGTCCAATCAGGAGATGAACAAAGGCACGTTGCAGTTCCCTGACGAGGCCGCGCTTCTTATCGGCGGACGCGCAGGGGAACATATCGGCTTTTTGCTTGAGGCTTCATTGAAGGACTCGGCCACGACCGGGACGACCATGTTCACGTCTTACAAGATGCCGGTGGTATTCGACGCGGCAGGGACGAAGTTGAGCGTGATACCGTTCACCACGGACGCGGCAGGGCCGTCTTACGGCTTTGAGATATTGAACACCGGCGCGGTAAGGATGCTTCGTCCTCTTGAACACCGCAATGACACGTCGGCGCAACAGTACGTCGGCACCGACGGCGCGGCAACCGGCTTTGCATTCGTTGCCGCTCATAACCTCGTGCATGCCAACTACACGGCATGGTACCCGGCGCACGGGGACTCGGACGCGGGGCCGTACATGGGTTATTTCAGGGCCGCAATAACCCCGACGATCGCGGGCTGGGACATTGCCGCAGGCACTCAAGTTTGGCGCGGAAGCTCCAAATCAGGCGGAGAGACTGCGCCGACGCGCGTGGCGGGCAGGGCATTCGCGCTTGACGCACAGGCGCAGGGCACTGCGGGAAAATTGCCATTGGGAGCGTATCTCACCTACACACGCGCCCCTAAATCAAAACCCACGTGCACGACCTGTACCGACTCCAACACTAATATGTATAATACGAGCCTTAACAAAACAAAATCCGCATGGACCGCAACGGCCGAGGCCGGCGTCATCCCGAACAGGGTTACGCTTGCGGCAAGCTACAGGAACGGCAAGGATGGGGACCCTGACGGAGACAACAAGGACGGGGACAACGCAAAGATGCTTGGCGCGGTCTATACGATCGCGCAGAATCTACAACTTCAACTAAATAACTCTTGGTTCTCTGGAAGCGCAAAAACAGGCAGCATGAGGGCTAACGGCAATATGCTTACCACTGTGATGCTGTTCGGCGCGTTTTAGTCGGCTTCCATTCGTCGTCAAAAGGGGAGGGCTGATAAAACCCTCCCCTTTTTATTGGAATAAGGGGTGCTGATGAACAACACGCAACCACAGCGCAACAGGACAGGCGCGGCCTATCCAACTATTTTTTCTCTTTTTCTTCTGCTCTCGGCCTGCGCCGCCCCGCTTGAGATCAACACGCGCATCGATAAAGCCTCCCTTCATGACAAGGCGCTGGTCAGCGCACCGGTTACAGTGTACATCCAACCGTTCATTGACAACCGCGACCAATCGAAAAGTCCATTCAAAGACCCGCGCACCATCGGACGGGTGAACGTGCCGATCTCGGACATGATCGGCGACTCCTTGACACTTTCAGAGGACATACCGGTAATAGTAACAAGCGCGTTTGCAAACGGACTAATCGCCGCCGGTTATGCGATAGCCCAAGAGGAGAAGGACGCGGACTTCATGATCTCAGGCACGGTTGAGGAGTTTTCGCTTAACCTCGACGCAAGGGATGCGTTGAACATCGGCCTGTCGGGACGGATCGTCGAGAGGGAAACCAACAGGGTGATATGGGCGGGTGTCGAAACGGAAAAGACGGACAGATACGCTGGAGTGATGGGCAACTCAAGGGCAACGATAACCAAGTACATCGCCTCGTCGCTGTACAAGCTGGTCAACAACGTGCTTGTCAAGGCCACCCCAATGATTGAAAACACCCGCGCCGTCTACCGGCCGAACATTGACAAAGAAAACACAGCGATACCGGCCTCCACGGGCAGGGCCGTCGTGCTTGCCGAGCCGGTGCGTTCAAAGGTCTATATAAACGACGTCTACTACGGCCTCACCCCGCTGAAATTGGACATCGCTCCGGGCGTATACGAGATTACCGTAAAACACAGAGGCTTTAAGGACGCAATGGAAAATATCTCGGTCAGACAAGGGCAGATTACCGAGATGGAGGTTGTATTGGAAAAGGAGTAGCCTGAACAAATTTTGAGTTTTTCAACAAATTGGAGGTCCATGCGATACTCATTCCAGCCTTTTATTGGTTGCCTTTAAAAATTAGGGAGGCTCTGATTAATTCTTATTTTGTCATTGCGAGCCCAGCACCACTTTGGATTATGAAAGCGTGTTCCTTGGCAAATTCCTTCGTGCAACAAAGTGGTGCTGGGTTGATTTCCTTGAAGACGAGATTCTACGCTGCGCGAGAATGACGGATCGGCGAATAAATCAGAGCTTCCTTAGATAGTTTTTCCGAGTTCAAGGAAGGGCGAAAATAAACTTGTCCTCGCGTGTATTTAGCGGGGAAAGCGCAGCATATACGTTAATATGTGAGCATTGGGCTACCTCCCCCATTCCCCCCCTTAGTAAGGGGGGGAATGGGGGAGGTAGCCTCGGCAAGGAATTGCTCATTTTGAAAGCGCGTCTTATCGCGCCTGCGGCGCGAGCCGACGGGCAACCGATGTATTTTCGCCCTGACACCCGTAACGCAATCGGTCGGGAAAAATAGCAATCTTTAGAGGCAGCCACTACATCTCCACCATCTCCCCGTCCTCCGGCGTATGCACCTTGAAGCCGAACCTCTCCCTTGCAAGGGATGCAAGCGACTCTCTCGCCTCTTTTTCGCCGTGCACCATATAGACCTCAGGCGAATCGTTGAAGGCGGCAAGCCATTCAAGAAGTTCCTCTCTCCCTGCATGTGCTGAAAAGCCGTTTATCGTGTATATCGGCGCCTTGACGACCACCTGTTCGCCGAGCACTGACACGGACTTTGCGCCGTCAACGAGCCGTCTGCCAAGCGTGCCTTCGGCCTGATAGCCGACGAATATTATCCCGCATTCGGAGCGCCAGAGGTTATGCTTGAGGTGATGCCGTATCCTGCCCCCTTCGCACATGCCGCTTCCGGCTATGATGATGCAACCGGATTTGACCATGTTGAGCTTCATGGAGTCTTCCACGGAGCGCACGAAATGCATCCTCATGGAAAAGTCCTTCTGCTTGCCGGTAAAGAGCCTTCTTGCCTCGTCGTCAAAGCACTCCGGGTGCGCCGCGTATATCCTTGTAACCGCCTCGGCCAGCGGGCTGTCAAGATATACGTCTATCTTGTAAAGACGCCCCTCGCGCACGAGGTTGTTGATGATGTAAAGCAGGTCTTGCGTCCTGCCGACCGCGAAAGACGGGATGTAGACGTTGCCGCCGCGCTTGAAGGTGGTCTTGATGGCGGCCGTCAATTCGCCTATGCTCTCGTTTATCGGCTTATGAGACCTGTTGCCGTAGGTGGACTCCATGATAACGTAGTTCGCGCCCTCGGGCTTGAACGGGTCTTTTATTATTGGGTTGTCCTTTTTGCCGATGTCTCCTGAGAAGACTAATTTCTTTTCGACGCTCGAGTCCTGAAACCATATCTCCACCGAGGCCGAACCAAGGATATGCCCGGCATCCAGAAACCTGTACTTGACGCCGTTGCCGAGATGAAAGACCTTGTCATACGGTTTGGTATCGAAGAGCGGCAGGAGGTTTTCAACGTCTTCGGTGGTGTAGAGCGGTTCGGCCGGGGCCATGCCTGTCCTCATCCCCTTTTTCGTAAGCCACTCGGCGTCGCTTTGCTGGATACCGGCCGAGTCATAGAGCATCGGCTCAAGCAGGTCCCGCGTGGGAGAGGTCGTTATTACCCTGCCCTTGAAGCCTTCCTTCAGCGCCTTTGGCAGCATCCCTGAATGGTCTATGTGCGCGTGGGTTACGAAGATGTAGTCCAACTCAACGGGATTGAACGGGAAGGGGCGCTTGTTGGCATCGTCTGAGCCGTTGCCCTGACGCATGCCGCACTCCACCAGAATCCTGAGCCTGTTGACCTCTATATAATAACAGGACCCGGTTACGGTGCTTGCGCCTCCTACGAATCGAAGCTTCAAGGTTATGCTCCCTCAAGCTGTGTTGGCGTCGTTACCTTAATTTTACCATAACGAGACGGCAAAGAATAGACGGATGTTTTCCGGATGTCAAAAAAATGTCGAACAACGGCTTGAAACATTTGGACATGTAGAGCAGCGGCGTCAAAAGCATGGTTGACAGACAAATAAAATCGTGTTTAATTATGCTTATGGATGTTAACGGGGCGAGGCGTCTCAAGCTGTTTACCAATGCAATCAAAAGACGGAAGGGAGGCAGACAAGATGCTGATGGAAGAGATAAAGAAAAAGGCTAAGGCCGCTGGAATCAAGACCGTGCCCGCAAGGACGAAAAAGCTGGAGCTTGTAAGGCAGATACAGACCGCTGAGGGCAACTTCCCGTGCTTTGGGACGGCTGACGGCTTTTGTGATCAATTGACCTGCTGTTTTTATAAGGACTGCATAGGCAAGGATTACTGATACGGTAGTGCAAGTCAAGCCGTATCATTGGAAAGTATTAACGTTTGCGGAACATCACGATTGTTATTTTCACGCTTGAGGCTCAAACAATAGAGCCGCCAATTCATGGGCGGCTCTATTCCATTTCAATCGGACGACCTTCATACCTGCTCAACGTTCTTTATCTCATGGGCGTATTTTTTAATAGTGGCTTCCACGCCGGATTTGAGAGTCAATGCCGCTGACGGACAACCGTTGCAAGCGCCTGTCAGCTTTACCCTTACCGTGCCGGACGCCTCTTGAATCTCCACAAGCTCGACGTTTCCGCCATCCGCCTGAAGGTGCGGACGCACCTCGGCGAGCGCGGTATTAACCTTGCTCAGGAGCGCCTCTCCCGTTGCCTTGGGCAGTGCGAGTTTTTTGATATTGACCACCCATCCGTCTGTTGTTCCCTTTGACACGTAGTCCCATGCGTAGGTATCCTTGTACGCACCCTCGAACTGATACCTAAGCGGCTTGGGGTCGAAATCATTCGTTATCTGGAGCGTGGCCTCCTCGGCCAGCTTATCCCACGTATCGAGCACACGCGGGTGTCTCTCATGCACAGGTACCTTCCGCAAATCCATCTTAACGACGCTGGCATCCATGATGGCCTCCGAGTACGATGTCTTTGACGTATCTTGTTATATTATACTAAAAAGGGTCATTATGCGAGGAGATTTATGTCAGCTTCGAACGTCTTGCTGAAAAGGGACTAATGCCGAAGGGGACTCGGTCTTCGCTCCTCGCTCCCGCTTCCTCCCCAGCACCACTTGAATGAAAATTCAGCATCTAAGGCATATACGCGGCTTTTTAGTATTTAACGTTTCTGAAGGCATGCTTACACAAACAAGTGGTGCTGGGTCGGCGCTCGTAAGGCGTTCTATTCCCTCATCAAAATCAGAATTAAAAATGGGGAGACAGAAAAAAACCTGTCTCCCCATTTTTAATTCTGGTGCCGAAGGGGGGACTCGAACCCCCATGGATCTCTCCACTACCCCCTCAAGATAGCGTGTCTACCAGTTTCACCACTTCGGCATTTGAAAAAAAACTTATTTGTTCGTTGTCGGCTGCGGGAGCGCGTCGGGCTGTGCCTGCGTCGCCTGCGGAGCGGCAGGCGCCGTTACCGCCGGAACGTCGCTCATCACGGACGTCTGCTTTACCCTTGACGACTGATACGTAAGGTACAAAGATGTCAGCATGAATATTCCGGCGCATACGCCCGTAACCTTGGCAAGAAGGGTTGCCGGACCCGCGCTTCCGAAAAGGGTCTGACTCCCCGCGCCGCCAAAGGCCGAACCCATGTCCGCGCCCTTTCCGACCTGCAAGAGCACGGACACGATCATCGCTATACTCACGAGGATATGGATTACGATTATCGCTGTATACATTGGTTGTCCTGTAGCCCTGCGTAAACGTTGTTCTCAAAGATGAAGACAAGCGGACATTTTACACGGTTGGCAAAATAATGCAAGCATTTTAATTACCCGCCTTTTTTGTAAAAAAGGCGGGCCAAAAAACTTCTAATTGGGGATAATCAATCTTACCTGACGGAAACTCATGTTGCCCGCGACGCTTCACACATACCCTTCCTTATGTTAAGATTGCCTTGAATGACAAACGGCTATAGTTTCAGCGCAAATCTAAGCGCTTCGCCTCCCTAACACGTCAGATGGCCGAAAACAACGGTAAACGCAACAACAATAAAAATCATCCGCTGAATAAAATCAAGCGGCGCGCACGGCTTTGGTATCTCAAGTTGCTGCGTCTCGACGACCCGCCTGAGAGGATAGCGCGCGGGGCTGCCATTGGCGTACTCATGGGCGTTTTGCCCACGTTCGGCCTCGGAGGTCTGCTGTCTCTGGCCTTTGCATGGGCGCTTCGTGGCAACAAGGCCGCGGCCATAATAGGAAGCGCCATCGTGAATCCGCTGACCGCGCCATTCTTCTGGACAGCGAGCATACTGACCGGAAGCGTTATCCTCGGTCGGGACTCCGACGCCGTATTCGCAACCTTTAAGAACGAAGACCTGCTTAACGCCGCAGGCGAGGCCGCGCTGGTATATATGGCGGGCAACGCCGTGCTTTCAGCGGTCTTTACGATCGCGTCGTACTTTCTGGTGAAAACGGCCATAACCGGCTACAGGGCGAGGAAGGAACGAAAAAGACGGGAACGGGAGGCCAACCTCTCTTGATGCAAGATGCGGCTTTACCGTCCGACTACCTTGCAAATATCTTGTAAAAGCAGTAGACGCTCACGCCTGCCACCACTCCCCACGATGTAATGAGAAATATCCATCCCGCGTAACTCAAAGGCGCCTCCTTTTCCACGCG
Organism: Deltaproteobacteria bacterium; assembly: GCA_016213015.1. Taxonomy (GTDB): domain Bacteria; phylum Desulfobacterota; class GWC2-55-46; order GWC2-55-46; family GWC2-55-46; genus JACRCE01. The sequence continues at coordinate 63,020 of JACRCE010000011.1, forward strand.
ACCCTGACCAGCCAGAGATGGACGAGGAGGAGAAGCGCGAGAAAACCCCGCGTAATCCAGATGCCGCCGTCCCCCTTTGCGAGGACGCCGGGAAGCTGTTCATAAGTCCACGCCATCAGTATGGCCGCGATGAAGACAGGCGTTACGTACTTCATTATGTAGAAAAAAAACTTGGGTATCTTTATCTGAGCGCCCCTTTGCATCTCCTCCCATGCGTTAGACGATCCGAATATCCAGAAAAATATCATTACCTCGAAAAATGCCAGCACGACCAGTCCGAAGGTCCCTGCCCAGAAGTCCATCTCGTCGAGCGCGCCGCTTACGAGCATGGGCAAATGCGCGGAGCCGAAGAAAAAGACGGCAAGCGCGATGACGGAGCGCTTCCTTGACCAGCCAAGCTCATCCTCAAGAAAGGCTATTGCCGGCTGAGCAAGCGCGACAACAGACGTTATGCCCGCGAAGAACAGGAGCATGAACCATAGGAATCCGAAGAACTGGCCATAGCTTATATGCGTGAATATCGCGGGCATGCTTATGAAGCCCAGCTTGAACGCCCCGCCGTGCGAAATATCCCGCGCCCCGTCAAGGCCGAAGAATATCACGGCGGCCGTGAGCGCGATGGTCGAGCCGATGATCACCTCGGCAAATTCGTTGAGGGAGGCCGCAGTAAGGCCGGAGAGCGCTATGTCGTCGTCTTTTTTCATGTAGCTTGCGTAGGTAACGATGGCCCCCATGCCGAGCGAGAGCGTGAAAAAGACCTGTCCGGCGGCGGCAAGCCACGTCTTTGCGCTGAAAAGCCCTGTAAGGTTCGGCTCCCACAGGAACGACAGCCCTGCCTGCGCCGTATAATCAGGATTCGTCGGCGAACTCATGGAGAGCACCCTTACAAACAGGACAAGGCCGAATACGAACAGAAGCGGTATGGCGATCTTGTTGAGTATCTCGATGCCCTTTGAAACGCCCTTGCCCAATATCCACATGCCCATTCCAAGGGTGATGATGAAGAACAGATAGGCCAGCGGCGTAGGCGACATGATGGCTCCGCTTGTGGTCTGGCCTATGTAATCGCCCAGATACCTCTGGTACGGGGCGAGATAAGCCGCGGTTGACAACGCCTGAACCCCTGCCTCTGGATGAGGATACGAGCCGAACAGCGAAAAGATGCTGAAGGCAAGGGTCCATGAGCAGATGTAAATATAATATACGAGCACCACGAGCGGCAGAAATATGCCGAGGATGCCGACGTACTTGGCGGCCCTGTTCTTCCACAGCGCGTCGAACATGCCCGGGGTCGTGCCGTGCCCCAACGAGCCGCCGTAGCGTCCTATGCCCCATTCAATCCACATAAGCGGCACGCCAAGGACGAGGAGCGACACGAAGTACGGGATCATGTACGCGCCGCCGCCGTTCTCAGCGGCCTGCACCGGAAAGCGAAGGAAGTTGCCGAGCCCAATGGCGTTGCCCGCCATCGCCAAGATAAGCCCCCACCTTGAGTTCCACTGCTCCCTCTTGCCGTTATCGGCCATATTCGTTAATTTCCCTTTTGCCTCGGACAGACTATCTTCGTAAGTTTTGCCTCGTAGCTTTCAGGCACTATGTAGCCCCACCTTGTCGGGTACATCTCAGAGGCGTTCGGGAGTTCCACGACGACGCCGCTTACGCCATCGTAGCCGTACTTTATAAGGGTGCGTAGTTTCCGCTCGGAACAGCTTATCTCCCAAAGGGCAAGCGAGTATACCTTTGACTTGACCTCCAGCTTTACCCAGACGTTTACAATGTTCGCCGAAGGAAAGACAACGCTCTCCGCGTCGTAGTAGTACGATATGGAGTTATCGCCGCTCGTGTGAAAAAACCTCCACTCCGCGGCCGTTTGAGACGCGCCGCTGCCCGACGGCATGAGACTCGCGCCTATCACAGCCAAAACAATCAGCGTTGAAAGCCTACGCATGGCATCCTCCTCTTATAACCCTTGAACTATTGCCTCGCAAAATCATCGTCAAATCTGACGATATCGTCCTCCTCGACAATAGCGCCGTTCTGCACCTCGATTATCTCAAGCGGCTTATCCACCGGGTTTTCCAACCTGTGCTTCACCCCGCGCGGTATGTATGTGCTCTGGTTGACGCCTATCTCCACCGTCTCTTCGCCGCGTTGCACCCGCGCCGTGCCTGAAATCACCACCCAGTGCTCGCTCCGATGTGCGTGCATCTGCAAACTCAGCCTTCTGCCGGGAAGCACGCAAATCTTCTTTATCTTGTATCCCTGGCCCTGTTCGAGGAGGGTATACGAACCCCAAGGACGATTGATTGTCCTATGATGCTCATATTCGGAATAGCCCTTCTTCTTCACCAACCCGACTATGTCCTTGACCTCCTGCGCCCTGTCCTTGGGGCATACAAGGGTCGCATCCGGCGTATCTACTATTATGAAATCCTCGAGGCCGATGGCCGCGACAAGCCGCTCGCAACCGAAGATTATCGAGTTACGGCTCCCTATCTCAACGACCCTGCCCCTTATGACGTTGCCTCTCTCGTCGGATGGAAGTACGTCCGACATGGAGCGCCAACTGCCGACGTCGGACCAGTCGAAGGCCGTTGGTATGACGACCATGTCTTTGGCCTTTTCAAGCACGCCGTGATCTATTGAAATGGCCTCCATGCCTTTATAGGCGTCCTCTATGGGCGCTCCGCGCCTTAACGCATCAAGACCGGCCCTTATGCCGGGCAGGTGTTTTTCTATCTCAGCAAGGATGACGCTCGCCTTCCACGCGAAGATACCGCTGTTCCAATAGTAGCCGCCGTCTTTCAGATATTGCTTGGCGCGCCTCATGTCCGGTTTTTCCACGAAGCTGTCGACTCGCATCACCTCAAACCCGTTGACCTTGTTCAGCGGCTTGCCGTGGGCCTTGATGTACCCGTAACCGGTCTCAGGCGACGTGGGCGCTATGCCGAGGGTTACGAGACGATCGTCCTGAGCTACGCTTACGGCTGCTTTGAGCGTTTTAACAAAACTTTTTCCGTCGCCGATGATATGGTCGGCGGGCAGGACGGCCATTATCGCGTCAGGGTCTTTTTCCTGTATCCTGAAGGCCGCAAGGGCTATGGCAGGAGCCGTGTTCCTGCCGAACGGCTCGATGATGTAACCGGGAAGGGCGGCGATGCCGTCATAAGCAAGGTGCGTCCTTATTATCTCGGCCTGAGCCGCGCTGGTAACTATATTGACGCACTCATGCGGCATGAGCGGTTCAAGCCGCCTTATGGTCGCCCTCAACAGGCTCTCATCCCCTGCGACCTTCAAGACCTGCTTAGGGGCGGTCTCCCTGGACAAAGGCCAGAAACGGCTGCCGATGCCTCCGGCAAGTATGGCCGCATAGAATCCGCCGGTTGTGCGCGTCCCTTTTCCCGTTGCCTTCTTTTTCACGACCTCTCCTTCAACCTTGCCCCGTAGTTGGACTCGTAAAAACGCATATATTCGCCGGACAGTATTCTTTCCCACCATCGGCGATTGGCTATATACCAGTCAACCGTCCTTTGCAGACCGTCTTCAAAGGAATGGCGCGGACTCCAGCCAAGCTGGGCCTCTATCTTGGAGCAGTCTATCGCGTATCTTCTGTCGTGCCCGGGCCTGTCCTTGACAAAGGTGATGAGGCTCTCTCGCGGCTTATCGCAAGGATAGAGCGCGGCCAATCCCTTATCCTTGACCGCCTCGTCTATCATGGAGCAGACGCGCCTTACTATGTCGATGTTGGCTCTCTCGCTCCTCCCGCCGACGTTGTATGTCTCGCCAAGAGCGCCATGTTCAAGCGCAAGATAGAGCGCCTCGCAGTGATCCTCCACGTACAGCCAGTCCCTTACGTTCCGCCCGTCGCCGTAGACCGGAATAGGAGCGCCTTTCAATGCGTTTATTATTACAAGCGGCATGAGCTTTTCAGGAAACTGATACTGCCCGTAGTTGTTCGAGCAGTTGGTCGTTATCACGGGCAGGCCGTAAGTATGAAAGTAGGCGCGGACGAGATGATCCGACCCTGCCTTTGTCGCCGAGTACGGGGAGTTCGGGCTGTACGCGGTCTTCTCGGTAAAATAACCTTCATCTCCGAGAGAGCCGTATACCTCGTCGGTGGAGACGTGCAAAAACCTTGCGCCATGCGCCTTCAACGCGCCGTCTGAGAGCCAATGCCTCTTTGCTGTCTCAAGGAGCGTAAACGTGCCTAATACGTTCGTCTCTATGAACGCCTTAGGGCCGGTTATCGAACGGTCTACGTGCGACTCGGCGGCAAGATGCGCCACCGCGTCGATCGCCTCCTTGGCAAAGATAGATTCGACAAGAGGCGCATCGGTTATATCTCCCTTGACAAAGTTGAAACCGGTCTCCTTTTCAACTGCCTTGAGGTTTTCAATGTTCCCGGCATAAGTGAGTTTGTCGAGAACCGTAACGCGCGCGTCCGGTCTTTTCGAGCGCAGATAAGCAACGAAGTTGGCGCCTATGAAACCGGCCCCTCCTGTAACGAGGATGCTACGCATAGCTTTTACCGTAAAGCGCGGACATGGTGTTTTTAAGCGCCGCCGCCCAATGAGGTATGACGAGGCCGCACGCCTTTTTTATCTTTGTCTTGTCAAGAACCGAATAGGCCGGTCTTCTCGCGCTCGTCGGATAGTCCTTGCTCAATATAGGCTCTATGGAGCGGCACTTCAAAGACAAGCCGTGCAAACGCGCCTCATTGAGTATAGCCACGGCAAAGTCATACCAGCTTGCCACGCCTTCGTTCGAGAAATGATACACACCGCTCTTCGCGGTCCCGTCAAAGCGCCTCTGCAGGAGAGCGATGACGGCGTCCGAAAGGTCTGTTGTGCTCGTCGGCGCTCCGACCTGATCATACACTACGTTGAGCCTCTCGCGCTCCGAGGCCAGTCTGATTATCGTCTTCACGAAGTTGGCGCCTGATGCGCCGTAGAGCCATGACGCGCGGATTATCGCATATTCGCTCATGCGCCTTGCGATCTCAATCTCTCCGGCGAGCTTTGATTCACCGTACACGTTCAAAGCGGCAGTTTGGTCGTCTTCGTTGTATGGCGAGGATTTTTTCCCGTCGAACACGAAGTCGGTGGATATGTGTATGAGTTGCGCGCCATGTCCTTGAGCAGTCCTCGCAAGGAGCGCCGGGCCGTCCCTGTTGACTGAAAACGCCTTGTCTCTTTCCTTTTCCGCAAGGTCTACCTTGGTGTACGCGGCGCAGTTGATTATAGCGTCCGGCTTTAACGAGCCGACAACCCTCGCAATCGCCCTTGCGTCGGTTATGTCCAGCGCCTCCCTGTCAAAGGGGATTACAATTGCGCCGGACTTGTCAAGACGCAACAAGAGGTCTGTCCCAAGTTGTCCGTTAGCTCCCGTTATTAGTATCTTCACGGCAGGAAATCCATTTTAATCGAGCTTGTACGGCGATGCAGCGTCTTCTTCGTGGCGAATCTCGTCAACCGCCTCGCATCGATCCTTGCCCTTGAACAGCCTGTTCGGGCAGTTTATGACGACGCCGTCGTTGTTGCCTACGTTCTTGTATGCGTGGACTATGCCCTTTGGAACGATGACGATACTCGGTGAGGATTCACCGGCGATGAAGACCATCTTATGGTTGCGCGTCAAGGACGACCCTCTATTGTCCCAAAGATATACCTTGAAGTCCGAAGGGCCGATGAAACAGAAGTAATCGGCCTGTTCAACATGCTCATGCGGGCCGCGCGCAACGCCGGGTCTTGTGAGGGAAACATAAGTCATGACCGGCAGATATTCGCCCTCAAGCTCGTCCGAGCGGAAAAGTTCCATGAGCCAGCCGCGCCCGTCCGAGTATCTCTTGAGCGGCCTTATGAGCACGTCCTTTATGTCCGCGTCAATGAAGGTGGTCATGTCAAACCTCTACCACGGAATCATCGCCTATCATGAGCCTTAAAGCCTCGTGCTTATGAAGGCATTTTACGACCTTCGCGTTCCTGCCGATGAGGCTGTCCTCAAGCCGGGAGATGCCGGTTATCTCGGCTCCGGCCAGAATGACCGAATGTTCGATAATCGACCGGCGTATGACCGCGCCCGGGCCCACGCTCGTAAAAGGCCCTATAAAACTGTCCTCAACGACGGCCCCGTTGCCGACGACTATGGGGCCGCGAAGCGTGCTGTTTTTTATCATTGCGCCGTCCTCCACGGTAACGCGCCCGGTTATGGTCGAAGAGTCGTCTATTGCGCCCGACAGAGAACGCTTGAACCACTCGTCGAGCACCACCGTGTTGGCCGCAAGCAGGTCGTCTTTTTTTCCGGTATCGAGCCACCATGTGTCGAGGATGAAGCTCTTCACCGGCCTTTTCATCTCGATGAGCCGTTGCACCGCGTCGGTAATCTCAAGTTCGCCTCTGTTGGAAGGCCGTATCTTGTCGATGGCCTTATGTATGGCCTTTGAGAATATGTAAACACCGACAAGCGCAAGGTTGCTCCTTGGCTCAACCGGCTTTTCCTCAAGCCCGAGTATCTTACCCGCCTCGTCCACCTCAGCCACGCCGAAGGCCGACGGATTATCTACCGGTTTTAAGAGTATCATGGCGTCGACCCGGGAGGAGCGAAACGTCTTGACGAAATCGCTGATGCGGCAGCCGATGAGGTTGTCCCCAAGGTACATGACGAACGGAGAATTACCGAGAAAACGCCGTCCCGTGAGCACCGCATGGGCAAGTCCCTTTGGCTCGGCCTGAAGGATATAGGTGATATTCAGCCCCCAAAAAGAGCCGTCTCCCATCACGGCCTTTATCTCCTCGCCGGTCTCCGGGGAGATGATGACGCCGACCTCTTTTATGTCCGCGTCGGCTATGTTGTCGAAGACGTAGGAAAGTATGGGCCTATTAGCTATCGGCACAAGCTGCTTTGCGCCCGTGTAGGTCAGGGGCCTTAGCCTCGTGCCCTTGCCGCCCGCAAGCACCAGCGCCTTCATGTCAATGGTCTTTGTCATGTATTGCCTTATATCCCCGCCGAAAGCCCCGATTCAACCGCCTCAAGCCGTCCCTTCATAAACGCCTTTGCCCCGTCGAGAAGCGATAAATCCGTTGCCTCGAACCTGAGCACCAGCACGGGCTGCGTGTTAGACGCCCTCACCAGCGCCCATCCGCCGTCGAAGTTTATCCTCAGCCCGTCTATCCTTATTACGTCCTTCACCCGTATGCCGCTGTCGCCGGCGCCGATGGCCTTGTCAAGCCTTTCGATTACCTCGAACTTTTTGTCGTCGGCGCAATCGATGCGTATCTCCGGCGTAACGATCGTCTCGGGCATACCGGCAAGGAGGCTGGAAAACACGAAGGCAGGATTCTTTACGCGCATATCAGCCATTATCTCTACCAGCCTGCACGAGGCGTATATCGCGTCGTCAAAACCGAAGTACCTGTCCGCGAAGAATATATGGCCGCTCATCTCGCCGGCCATGGCGGCCTTCAACTCCTTCATCCTCGCCTTTATGAGTGAGTGTCCGGTCTTCCACATGACGGGAACGCCTCCGGCCTTTGCTATCTCGTCGTACATGGTCTGCGAGCACTTGACCTCTCCGACTATGGTCGAGCCGGGTTTTACCGCGAGTATCGCCTTCGAGAAGATAACCATGAGCCTGTCTCCCCAGACCACGGCCCCCTTTTCGTCAACCACCCCGATCCTGTCCGCGTCCCCGTCATAAGATACTCCGAAGTCGGCCTTCTCGCGCCCAACCGCCTCCATGAGATGCTTTAGGTTGGCCTCTACCGTGGGGTCGGGATGATGATTAGGGAAACGTCCGTCAGGCTCGGAAAAAAGCTCTATCACCTCGCAGCCAAGTCTCCTTAAAAGCGCGGGGGCAACAGGCCCTGCCGTGCCGTTGCCGGAATCAAGCACTACCTTAATAGGCTTATTAAGAGTCGGCAGGTTGAAAAGAGAGGCCGCATGAGCGACGTAACGCTCCACTATGTCAACGGCCTCCACGCTTCCATGCTTCACGGCCTCAAGCGGCTTGCCGACGACCTCGGCGCGTATTATCCTTTTCAACTCCTGAATCTCGCCGCCGTGTATGGTCTCACATCCGACGCTGACCTTGAACCCGTTGTACTCAGGCGGGTTGTGGCTTCCGGTTATCATCACGCCGCCGTTGATGTCGTCAATAACGCGCATGGAAAAATACTGGAGGGGCGTGGGGCAGACGCCTATGTCAACGCAGTCAACACCGCTTGTGGTAAGCGCGTTGATGAGCGCGTCACGCAAAGCCGCCCCGCTTAATCTCACGTCCCTGCCCACGGTTATCTTCAATCGGCCCTTCTTGAACGCGCCGCGCCTCTTGGCATACAGGGCATAACCCCGGCCTATCAAGGCGGCCGTCTCCGGCGTAAGGTCCTTGCCGAATATGCCCCTTATGTCATACTCCCTGAAGATAGCATCCGATAGTCCCGCCATTCTATAGTCCCTTCCTGGCCAATCGTTTTTCTTTTCTGAGCGCCTTGAAAAAACCCTTGAGAAGGCTTGTTGCCTCGTGTTCCATGACCCTTGACGTAACACGCACCCTGTGGTTGAGCCTTGAGTCGTTTGATAGATCGTAAAGCGTCCCGCATGCCCCGGCCTTCGGGTCAAAGGCCGCGAAGACCAGTCTTGGGACGCGGGCCTGAATGATAGCGCCCATGCACATGAGACAGGGTTCCAGCGTAACGTAGAGCGTCGTAGCCTCAAGACGCCATGACTTCAATTGCTTGGACGCGCGCCTTAGAACGATCATCTCGGCGTGCGCAAGAGGGTCTTGACCCGACTCACGGAGGTTATGAGCGGCGCAGATGACCTCCTGATCTCTGACCATGACCGCGCCGATGGGAACCTCGCCTTTGTTCGCGGCCTTTTGAGCCTCTTTTATCGCCTTTGCCATGAAAAAGGCGTCCACGTCCTCGTGTATTTGCATTGATTTCAAGAGAAAAACAACTGGTCAACCGGCAGTATAATATCCCTTAAATCGCCGGTTTTTGCAAATATTTTCTGTACTCTGTACTATCGTCCCCAGAGCTTCCAGCTTTGGAACGAGGGACCTGCGAGTCGCTCACCACTCCACCCACGCCGAATGAGCCGGATAATACAACCCTTTGCGTATCTCCCTTGTTTCACCAAGCGCCTTGAGCGCAACGGCGTAGCGCTCCAATTGCGGGGCGTATCTTTCCTTCTCGTTTTTTATGAACTCATCGAGTCCGCCGCCTTCGTGGGCGCCGGTCTTGTAGTCAATAATCCATCTTACGCCATCTGCGACAAACGTCCTGTCAATCACGGATTTGACAAGGCGATTGTCAATGACGGACGTTATCGGCCATTCAGCGGCGCTCTCGGGGTGAGACTCAAGTATCCAGCGTCCCCGCGCATCCTTCAATGTCCTTGCAATGGCCGCGATGCAGTCATCGGCAGAGGCCGAGGCGTCCGCCGCGTTAAGACCAAGGGACTTCAGATGCGCCAGCGCCCTGTTTTTTCCCGCCTTGACGCGGGCATCATCCCATTTGTCAGAGCCTTCCCTTGAAATAACGGCAAGGCAGCGATGCACCACGCTTCCGACATGCCGTATCCTCGCCCCGGCCCAATCGTACACCGGTTCAAGGTCATTGCTCTCGACATCCGGCGCTGTCACTGATGCAACCGCAGGCACAGCCAAAGGAAGCGTAAACGGACATGGAAGCCTTCTCAACAAAGGTTGAACGGCCCGCGCCTCTTGCGTTGTTTCGGAAGGCCCTGTCGCCTCCGGCTCAGGCAGCAGATCGCGTATCAAGGCGAAAAAAGATTTTTTGTCAATCTTGCTCTCAACGCCTTCCTCCCTCAAATTAATGCCGACATGGCCGAAAAGAAACAGCCGCTTTCTTGCCCGCGTGCAGGCCACGTAGAAAAGCCGCGCTTGTTCAAGATCGGCCTTTGTGTTTTGCATACGACGGAGGTAGTCATATACGCCGCTTGACTCGGATGCGTCCTTTTTCTCCATCGGCGCAAGCAAAAGAGCGTCCTCCCTTTCCAACCACAAGAGGAGCTTTTTCCCTTCCGGCCGAGGCCGCCTGCCGAGGCCCGGCAGTATGACGTTGTCGAATTCAAGCCCCTTTGCCTTGTGTATGGTCATAATGTCAATGTGTGCATCAGGCGCGGCATGAGCGGCATAGAGCGCCTTCAACCTTGCCTCAACGTCCTTGGTGGCGTCAAGGCCCCCTGCCGTTGACACTGATTCTATAACCCTGAAGAACGCCTCGGCATCCTTCATTCCGGCATCGGTACGCGCCGTTGCCGGGCCGCCGAGTTCTATCCACAGCCCCTCCACAAGCCCTCTGAAGCCGACCCTTCCGACAAGGCTCAACGCCTTTGACAGAAACTCGCGGATATGAAGGGCGCGGTCGCGACCGTCATCAGAGAGGCCGCGCAGACGCTCATCGTCATTGAGAAGCGACGATACCGCGCTTTTCGACGCCCCCGCGCAAAGGCGCAAAAGGTCGTCGAGTTTCATGCCGCAAAGCGGAGAGCGAAGAACGGCAAGCCAAGCTATCCTGTCATAAGGATGCGAGAGCGCCCTTGCAAGCGCATACAAATCCTGCACTACCGGGGTATGCCGGAGCTGGTCGAAATCCTGCGCCCTGAACGGGACGCCTCCTTTTTTCAACGCGGACACGATACCGGCCGCATGGGAGCGCGACCTGCATAGCACGGCAACGCTCTCATCTTTAGGGATGCTCTCTATCAAGGACACAATCCTGTCCGCCTCGGTTGCGTCTGTCCGTCCGGCAAAGGACGCAATCTCCGGCGGAGAGCCGCCGGGAATCACGGCGCTTGACTTAGAATATCGTATCGCGCCGACTACTGCGTCGTCCTTTGAAGGCATGGCCCGGCCAAAGGCGTCGTTAACCCAATCCACAATGCCTGCATCGCTCCTGAAGTTGCTCCTGAGGTCGATGGGGATAAGATTGACGTTGCCGATGCCATTGCGCTTCGCGTCGAGAAAAAGCCCCACGTCCGAGTCCCTGAAAAGGAATATGGACTGCATCGGGTCTCCAACGACAAACAGGGTTCTGCCGTCGCCCCTCTCCCATCCACGGACAAGGGACGCGAGGAGCGCAAGCTGCGCGTAAGAGGTGTCCTGATATTCATCAACGAGTATGTGGCGGATACTCCAATCCAGCGAAAGCATCAGATCGGTCGGCGCATCGTCCGGCCCGAGCGCCTCCACGGCTGAAAGCGCGACCGACTGAAAGTCCACCTCGCGCCTTTCCATAAACACCTCCTCAAGGCGCTTGACCGCGGATGGAAGCAGATGAATAAGCGCCGACAGGGTGCGCCACTCCTCGTCCGTATATGCCGGAGCAGGGAGTTGCTTCAAAGCGGCCAGCCTTCCAAGAAGGCCGTCCTGCTCGGAGAGCGCGGCAACGAGTTCAAGGAAGTCCGTCTTTCTCTCCTTGCCTGCCTTGTCGGCTGGAAAGCCGTTTCTCTTATCCACTTTAATGCGCCATTTGTCATCATCGGTCAAAAGGAGCTTCCTTATGGCCTGCCAGCGTCCGAAATCATCGGCGCTTGCCGACGGCAGTTCAGAGGCGTCCACCAGAGAGGCCAGCGATGGGTCTTTATCCGTGATATTCGTTGCCGCATACCGTACAGCGGCGATAAGCCGGGACGCGAGAAACGTCGGGAAGGCCACGAGATCGACAACCCCTTTGATACCGGCTTCAACAGCCTTCCTGAGCGGCTCTTCAAGCCGTCCTCTCAACTCAGCGTCCGGGCCGCTTAGATGCCGCAGCCACTGGTCTCTCTTTTCCAGCATTTCAGCGAGTCTGTCGGTCAGATTGGCCGTGGAGTTATCGAGATTCCTCAACGCCAACCTGACCGCGTCGGCTTCAGTCCCGTCGTCTTCAGCCGCCTCAACGGTGCGCCTTGCGGCCTCAAGATACAACTCGGACGGACTATCGCTTATCGACGCCAAGGCGCCCATGCGGGAAAGCACGGGCATCTGCCGCACGATGGAGGCGCAAAACGAATCGATGGTCTGCACCTTCAACCTGCCCGGATTATCAAGGATGTCCCACCCTTTTTCAGCGGCGCGCTCAAGCACGATACGCGCAAGATTGCGCCTTGACATTTCATACGGCGAGGCCGCCTCTTCGCCCCGAACCGCGCTTGTAAGCGCCTCTATTATCCTGCCCTGCATCTCGCCCGCGGCCTTCCTTGTAAAGGTCATTGCGACTATCTCCTCAGGCCGGTCTACAACGGCAAGGAGCTTCAAAAACCTATGCATCAAAAGCTCGGTCTTGCCTGAGCCTGCCGGGGCAGATACTATGAAGGAGGCGCGTGGGTCTAAGGCCATCTCCCTTTCAGCGGCGTCCGGTATCGGCGTATCAATCGCCATCTTCATCCTCGCCATCTTCTTCATCGTTGCCAAGGACAACCTCGGCCTTCCTGCACAGCGCGTCAAGTCCGCAGTGTTCGCACGGGGATAACATGCCCTTCAATTCAGGATTAGGGTCTACCACGGCAACGCCTGACATGAAGCCGCCGGCAAGTTGTTCTATAACTGCCTTCCACCTTGCCATGAGCCCGTCCCAATCGCCGGGGAACGACGACCTTTCCTTTTTGGTCAACTTCTCAAGCGGCTTTACGCCCTTCATCCCCAACTCATCGCCTGAGAGACCAACGAACCTCGACTCTCCGGGAGAGAGCCTTGCAAAGGATATCGCGTCAAAACTGCCGGCAAGCGAATAGACGAGAAGCTGCGGCTCGCGCGGCCTCGACGTTGCCCATGCGCCGCGGCTCACGGCCCCGCTCTTGTAATCAATGATCACCTCTTTGCCGTGCTCAAGCACATCTACTCTGTCAAGGCGGGTGGTCAATGACAACCCGCAAAGGGTCAACTCCTTCTTGACTTCAACGGCCTTCACCTTGAACGGCCCGCGCCTGAGTTCCACCTGCGCCCAATCGTGGATGAGTTTCACGAGCCTGTCCTTTTCCAACTCCTTGAGCCGCGGAGAAGCCTGTTTCATGCCCTTCAACGCTCCGTCGGCTATATCGGAAATATAATCACTAATAGCGCCGTGTTCCATTATCTTTTTCAGCGCATCCGAGTCCACCGTCTTCTCCCAAAATGCCTTTAGAGCCTCATGCAGTATGCTCCCCTGCTCCATTCGGCTCAGGCCGTACTCTGGTACAGGGAACGGGCGGGCATTGAGGCGATGAAAGGCAAAGGCGCGAAACGGACACAGAGACTGATCCTTGAGTATAGTCGTGCCGCCGCATATCGCGGCACGCTCGACCTCTGAAACAGGCAGTTCAAAAGAGTCCGGCACGGTCTCTATAAGCATTGCGCCCCGCTGAACCGCCTCTTTGATAGTGCTGTCCTTTTCAATCCGTGAGCGGCAGGTCTCGGCGCCCTTCACAAGGAGCGCGCTGGGCCTGAGCGCCTCGTTCTCTCCATTGCGTCTTTTAGGATAGCTTGCAATGACCTCCGGCGCGCTCCCGGCGATCCTGTCCAACGCCTTCCTTACAAAGGCAAGCTCTTTATCGTAGGTTGAGCGCGGGAGACCGTATCGTTTTTGAAGCTCTATCGGTATGAACGGGTTGGGCGACGGGGAGGCAGGGAGGGCTATTTCCGTGCAACCCATCAGCCATATCTTGTCGAAACACAGACCGACCGACTCAAGCAGACCAACCACTTGTATGCAACTGTCCGGCGTCTCGCTCTGGTGCATCCTGCTCGACGCCATCGAGCGGAGATTTCCAGCCGCCTCTGTCCTGCTTATCCTGCCTAAAAAGTCGTCGAGCCTCGCAAAATCCTCGACAAGCGCGCTCCACTTGTCAAATGCCTGATACTCGTCGCTCGTAAGCCGCACAGCGTCAAGCCAGCCGATTGACTCAAGAAGCGCGGTAAAATCATGCGCCCATTGACCGGGCGTTTTTTTCGCGCCCGCGGAACGAAGCCAATCGAGCCACGCTGATATGCGCGCCGCGAGAGCGCCTCTGCCGTGCCTCTCAATCCTTTGACGCAGATCATAGAGCGCCGCTTCGCGCCTGTTATCATTCCTTAATTCAAGGTCGATGCGGCTGAGAACAAGATGCTCGGCGTCAACGGCGAAATACGGCGACATCAGCGCGGCCGACAACGCCCTTGCGTCGGTTGCGCCAAGCCCTATGGACAGTATACCCAACGCGGACTCGACAAGCGGCTCATCGGCAAGCGGCGCGCCAAGCGAGATGTTGAATGACGCGGAGCGTCTTCCCCGTGGAAGCGCGGACTCAGGATCGAGTTCAGCGGCAAACTCCCTATTGATTATCCCCCTGTAGCGTTAAAGCTGAGGCACGATAAAGCCTATCGTAGAGCGCGGCTCGCGCTCAATGGTCTGCCTCGCCCATCTTGCGGCCTGACGAACCTCGTCGTCCTCGTCATCGTACACGCGCATCGTAACGGCCTCTGATGGAAGCGCGCCGTCATGCCCTGAGGCCGGAGGCCAATAGTCAACCTTTACGCCCGCCGTCTTTACGGCGTCGACGAACCTTGAGACCGCCGGAGTCAACTCGTCGAACCCGGCAAGGGTAATGGCGCAGGGAAGTTTAACCGCGCCTTTCGACACAAGGCCGGCAAGTGAGAGCGGCAATTGAGATTCGGCGATGAATCCGAGTTTCCTGACGGCGTCTTCATATCGCCGCATCCATCTTTTGAACGTCCTTGTCTCATCCGTGAGATAATACGGCTCGTCAGGGATGTCGATGCAATACCCTGCCGTCAGCGAGTGGGCCTCCATCGCCGCTCTGGATGCGGTCTTCCCGAACATCATACCGCTTGACCGATCAACGTCGAGTCCGACTATCTCCTCCCACAGGACAACGCTCAGGGCGTCGTCCAACACGGCCTTGTCGTTGCCGGAGTCCAGCCACAGCGACCTCATCCACGCGCCAAGCGGCAGACACAAGGGCGTGGGCCATGCCGCGAACCCAGACAAGCGCATCCTGGCGCCCCAGACGTTCAAGAGATGCCTTGCAAGCCTCGCGTTAACCGTAAGCACCGGAAGACCAGCCTTGAGGTATTCCGTCAACGCGGAGTATCTATCGAAATTCTCGGCGAAATTCATGCTCATACCCAACTGATTCTATCACAGCGAACGCAAAAAAGGCGCCCGGTATCGGCGAGCGCCTTTTTTATCGTCCGTTAATTTTTTGCCGTCCGTTACGATACGGCTTACCTCTGCATGAAAAACGGACCGTCAACGCTTCGCAGTACCTGCTCGGCAACGCTGCCGAGCGCCAGTTTGACAAGCTTCGAGCGGCTCGAAGCACCCATGAAGATAAGGTCGTGGCTATGTTCCTTGTAATAGTCCGCTATCGCCTCGGCGGCCTCGCCCTTTGCCCGGGCAAACTCGGCCTTTATATCATAAGGCTTCAGATAGTCCTCGGCCTCTTTAAGAAGCGCCTCGCCTTCGCCTGCGACGGCATCAGCAGCAACGACGGTAAGGACGGTAAGGGGAAGCGATAATCTTTTTACGATCTCAGCGGACGAACGCAGGGCTTGGCAAGCGCCGACAGAGCCGTCATACGCAAGCAAAGGGTTTTTTACCGGCCTGAAAACGCCGGGGACGACGCACACCGGCACAGGAGATTTGTGCACGACCGCCTCGGTTACGGAACCCAAAAGCCCGTAGTCGAACTTTGCGTTGACGCCCCTGTTGCCCATGACCACGAGATCGCTAAGCCTTGCGGCCCCGCATATCTCGTTGGCGACGACCCCTGAGCTTACTTGCGTCTTGAATCCAACGCCGGCCTTTTTACACTCTGAGACAAAGCCTTCCAAGACCAGCGCGCCTCTGGCCTCGAGTGCCGAGCGCATCTTATCCGACAGATTAAGATACGGCTCGAATCCCAGCGAGCCTGACATGTCATGAAGAAAAGGGCCTTCAAGGGCGACGATGTCAACGACATACAGGCCGGTAACGTCGGCGTTAAGCGCCTTTGCAAACGACAGCGCGTATTGCAGGGCGCTTGCCGAGTGGTCCGAGCCGTCGTGCGGAACGAGGATTTCTTTTATCATGTTTGCCTCATGGTTGCCTTATGGTTGCCTCTAAAAATTAGAGATTTTTCCCGCAATCGAGAAAGGGCGGAAATAAAAAGCGGAGCATATACACTAATATGTGAGCATTGGGCCAACCGCAAAAGCGCGGTTAGCCCCGGTAAGGAAGCTCACGCTCTCTTTGAAGCCCGTCTTATTGCGCCCAGCACCACTTCGCAATACGAGACTTGTCAAACGATACACTTTTTCGGCACGAAGTGGTG